>JANLZY010000214.1:0-5687 GCA_031359365.1 Methylotenera sp.
CCTACAAATTGGTCACCATTTTAGAAGGCTGGCGTACATAATGAACACCCATACTATCATCAAAAAACTAGACGCCTATGAACGCTTAATGCGTTTAGATAAGCCCATCGGTATTTTATTGCTGTTATGGCCAACACTTTGGGCGCTACTGATTGCCGGACACGGCAAGCCAGACTGGATAGTTGTACTGATATTTGTGACGGGCACAGTGCTAATGCGCAGTGCAGGTTGTGTGATGAATGATATTGCCGATAGCGAATATGATGGCTTGGTCGAGCGTACGCGTCATCGACCTTTAGTGAATAATGAGGTGAGTAAAAAAGAAGCATATCTCTTAGCTGCAAGTTTAAGTCTGGTCGCGTTTGGCTTGGTCTGTACGCTCAATATATTAACGATTAAATTATCCGTGTTAGCCTTATTCTTGGCTGCGAGTTACCCTTTTACCAAGAGATTTTTTGCGATTCCACAAGCTTATTTAGGCATTGCTTTTGGTGCAGGAATCCCAATGGCATTCGCCGCTATTTTGGGCGATGTACCTCCAGTGGCGTGGTCGTTATTAATAGCCAACGTATTTTGGGCGATTGCTTATGACACTGAATATGCCATGGTGGATAGGGAAGACGATTTAAAAATTGGCATTAAATCTTCTGCTATTACCTTTGGTAAGTTTGACGTAGTGATAGTGATGATTTGTTATGCGCTCACATTACTGATACTTGCGATGTGTGGCATTTGGTTAAGCATGGGGTATGTCTATTATATTGGCTTAATAGCCGCTGCGGCAGTGGCTATTTACCATTATTATTTGATACGAGAGCGTGAAAAATCCAACTGCTTTAAAGCTTTTCTACATAACAATTGGTTTGGTTTTGCGGTGTTTGCTGGGTTGGGTGTGCAGTACTTAGTCAAATAAATTATTTGTCGGACTAGAGCTTTTTTTCTGGCTCTATTGTTGGTAAATCCCATTCAATCTCGTTTGATTCAGACTGATTTTTAGCAGAGCTAGTTTTGGTTTTGCTCTTGGTTTTGTGCTTATCTTCATTTGGAAAGTCTAGAGAAAAATCTAGATGGCCATTTTTATCAGTAACCACTTTCTCGCTGTCATCCAATACAATTTCTTCATTGAGCGTATTGGCTTTATGCACTGTAGCATACTCAACCTTTTCTGTAGGCAGGCTAAAGTTGATTTCTTCGGCTGCAAACAATGAGTCATCATCTTTAGTAATAACGACTCTCTCAGGCATTTCAAACGCTAATGCTTCATCTTTAGTGTTGAGTGCTGGCTGTATTTCATCATGCGGTATCATATTCACTTCGTATGATGTCTCATCATTGAACGAACCAAAGTTAGACTTGGTGCCAAGCTGACTATCGTTAAATTCGTTTTTAGGTTCGGCGCTGATGTCAGTCAGTGGCTCAATGTCAGTAAACAATGCATCATTAAAATTAGTATTTTCAATATTGATAGCCGCTACGCTAGCTTGATTAGCTTTAGTCTGACTTGGTTGATATGAGCTAGCTTTAAATATCGTAGGATTCGCATACTCTAGATTTTTGGCGATATTTTTCAAGAAGAAAAGGTCATTAAATGCACCTTGGTCAAGGCCCTCTCTCGGCTGTGAACGTTTGTTGAAAATTAAGTCATTTAAAAAACCAACAGCGTAAGGGGAGCCCCAAACGCCCTCTAAGCGTGTGACGATGTGTGGGTAATCTTCTATCGATGCGCCATCTGTAGCTGGGTCAATACCAAATTTGGCGGCTTTAATATTAAAGTGTTTGTTACATTCAATGACCGCTGAGTCATATTCAGTTTCTGAACCCTCTTTAGACATTAAGCTCAGCAGTTTTAACCAAATTGCAGGCGAGTCAGCAGGTGAGTTGCTTAAATAGTTTTGCAGCAGTTGAATAGCCAGCGCAGGCCGCCCATGCTCAATAAATACGTCAGCGTCTTCAATGATGCTACCGTACTCTTCTTTTTCTGCGATACCCATTGCTTGAGCGTCCGCTGCATTGAGATGATGCAGTGGCGTTTCGTTAAAGTTAGGTTCGTCAAAAGATGGAGCGTTTGCATTGAGTGCGCTAAATTCGTTCACAGCATTCGCACTTAATTTATTAGGTTTGCTATCAGTGTCGTCGAGATTTTCATCGTCAAACCAAGTATCTTTAACATGAACTTCTCGGCTAGTAAATTTGCGGCGCAGTAACTCAAATAGAGCAATAGCGACAAGTATTACAAGTGCTATTTTCAAGAATTTCAACCAATCAAAACGCTCGTTTTCTTCTTTAGATTTTTGCGCTTCTGTTACCAGTTGTGCGTTACGTGATTGCAAGCTGGCAATTTGTTTTTCTAAGTGAGCTAGACGATTCGACATCACTGTCACTTCATCCAT
The DNA here is from genome assembly GCA_031359365.1 of Methylotenera sp. GTDB lineage: Bacteria > Pseudomonadota > Gammaproteobacteria > Burkholderiales > Methylophilaceae > Methylotenera. The sequence goes on from JANLZY010000214.1 coordinate 2,391, forward strand.
GGTGTCTGTTGAAGCTTGCACAGCTGCCACTTCATTTGGCCTAGTTACATCGATTTCAGTGGCTAATCTCAATGATAAACCAGGTTTGTCGCCACCCTCAGCCACATTGGTATTGCCCGCAGAAATCACCAAAAATGGTTTATCGACCGAAGGCTTGTACTCCTTCACATCTGCGCTAATCTTACTTTCTGGACTCGGGCTAGAGTTAGGCGCTGGGCTAATGTTTTGTTTGCCGGTATAAGCTTCACTCAGTTTTTTATCAACTGAACTGATCTTCTCAGCTTTCTTTTTTTTAGCAACTTTTTTTACTATAGCTTGCTCAGGAATGGCTTCGTCAACTTGTTCAGCGGCTTCTGTCGCTGGTGATTTCTTACTACTGGTTTGCTGTGATTTGCGATTGTTCTTTTTTGGATCACTAATATTTGGTTCGTTAGTCGTGCTGATATCACTAGCGCTAGCTTTCTCAGCGGATGATATTGGCGCTGGGTCGAGCAGTAACACATACTCACGATTTACATTAGGTTCGCAATGAAATGAAACCCGTAAATTGACAATCGGTTCTGCAATTACATCGTTAGTGCTAATCGTCAACTGGTAGTTACCATTGACCACTTTCAGATTGACGAACGCTCGCTTGAAAGCAGGAACGTCGCCAACATCGGTTGCACTGAAGCAACTAGACTCAGGAGCAGAATCAATATCTGTCACATCAACTTTAGCTAAAAATCTTTCACCTAAATTAGATTTAAGTTCAGCATCACCCAAACCCAAGGCAAAACTTAGGTTTGCATAACAAAATAATGATAAAAGCGTGAAAAATCTCAATTTTTAAGTATGCTTCCAAAAATGTGTATTACTTTAGATTAAATCTGAGTATAAAGAATGACTTTACCTACAAACTTAAATATTATTTTAATATCCTAGCATAAGTCACGTAAAGCAATATAATAATGCTGTCTAAAGCACCCAAAAGGGTTATAATTTTTTGAACGAAATTCACCAAATATTTTAGTGAAATTTCCCAGTGAAAAAGTAATGACCTATTTTTTTGGCAAACGACACGTACCATGTACGTTATAAATTTCGTTAAATCTAAAATATTTAATAAATTTCATTCATATACTGAACATATTGTTTGACAAAGCACTAGGCTTCAGCATAAAATCCGCCTCTTAATTTTTTTAGCTCATAGTATTGGTTACATGATGAAAACCTTTTCAGCAAAATCACATGAAGTGAAGCGTGACTGGTTTGTGGTAGATGCCACAGACTTAGTGCTAGGCCGTTTGGCTAGTGGCATTGCGCATCGTTTACGTGGAAAACATAAAACTATTTATACACCTCACGTTGATACAGGTGATTATATTGTCGTGATTAATGCCGACAAATTAAAAGTGACTGGTAATAAGGCTGATGGTAAGCTTTACCACAGTCACTCTGGTTACCCAGGTGGTATCAGCACAACAACATTCTCTAAAATGCAAGACAAGTTTCCTGGTCGTGCTTTAGAAAAAGCAGTTAAAGGCATGTTACCTAAAGGTCCTTTAGGCTATGCAATGATTAAAAAAATGAAAGTTTATGCTGGCGACAAGCATGAACATGCGGCGCAACAACCGCAAACATTGAAAATCTAAGGGTATATAAAGATGATCGGTAAATATAATTATGGTACAGGCCGCCGCAAGAGTTCAGTAGCGCGCGTGTTTTTAAAAACAGGTAAAGGTAACATCGTTGTTAACGATAAACCTGTTGATGAGTATTTCTCACGTGTAACTGCACGTATGATTTTACGTCAACCACTTGAATTGACTAACAACTTAACTAGCTTTGATATCATGGTTAATGTTATCGGTGGTGGTGAATCAGGCCAAGCTGGTGCAGTGCGTCATGGTATTACACGTGCTTTGATTGACTTTGATGCTAATTTGAAAAGTGCATTGTCACACGCTGGTTTCGTAACACGCGATGCTCGTGAAGTTGAACGTAAAAAAGTTGGTTTCCGCAAAGCGCGTCGTCGTAAACAATTCTCTAAACGCTAAGCTTTTAATAAGTTTTGGGCGGTTGAGGTACGAAAAGGTCGCTATTGCGACCTTTTTTGTTTTGGTTTTTGCACATAGTTTTGTTATGCTAAGTTTATTATGATGCTCTAATGAGTGATAAAAATTGACGAATAAAAAATTAAAAGTTGGTATTGTTGGCGGCACTGGTTACACGGGCGTAGAGTTGTTGCGTCTGTTGAGTATTCATCCCGGTGTTGAGTTAACAGCAATCACCTCGCGTAGTGACGCTGGCTTGCCTGTCGCTGATATGTTTCCTAGTTTACGTGGATATGTAGGTTTAAAATTTACAGACCCCGCACAATCAAACCTAACTGAATGTGATGTGGTGTTTTTTGCAACACCGCACGGCGTAGCGATGAGCCAAGCGCAAGAATTGTTAGATGCGAATGTGAAAGTGATTGATTTAGCTGCAGATTTCCGTCTGCAAGATACGGCCATTTTTGAAAAGTGGTACAAAATGCCACATAGTTGCCCAGACGTGCTTAAAAAGGCAGTGTACGGAATTCCAGAACTTTATCGTGAGCAGATTAAATCAGCACAAGTGATAGGCAACCCAGGCTGTTACCCAACAACTGTATTATTAGGCTTGTCACCGCTGTTAGAACAAGGTTTGATTGATTTTACTGCGCCGATTATTGCCGACGCTAAGTCTGGTGTTTCTGGGGCTGGTAGAAAAGCTGAAGTGGCGACTTTGTTTGCTGAATCTAGCGATAATATGAAGGCTTATGGGGTGAGTGGGCATAGGCATCACCCAGAAATTCATGCACAGCTGACGCAATTAGCCGGTGAAAACGTGCAATTTATTTTTGTGCCGCATTTGATACCGATGATACGCGGTATGCTTTCTACCATTTACGTTAAATTGTCAGCAAAAGCAAAAACACTGGATCTGCAAGCACTGTTTGAACAGCGTTATCAGCACGAGCGTTTTGTAGATGTCTTACCAGCAGGTGTATTGCCAGAAACGCGATCAGTTCGCGGTTCGAATCAAATTCGCATCGCGCTACACAAACAAGATGAAGCTGGTTATTTAACACTCATTGTGGTGCAGGATAATTTGGTGAAGGGCGCTGCTGGTCAGGCTGTCCAGAATATGAACATTATGTTTGATATAGCTGAAAATACTGGCTTAGAAGTTGTGCCACTTTTACCATAAGTGTCAGAATATTAACTAATGAAGCCAGTCAGAAGAAGAATTCGTCGCCACTTTGGTTTAACCGCCAAACAGGTGGCGGTG
>JANLZY010000343.1:0-10687 GCA_031359365.1 Methylotenera sp.
CAGAAATGGCGTATTCCTTGCAGCAAGCATGACTGAGCTACGCAGACCACGAGCATCTAGCTCACGAATACAATCTGGCATCGCGCCTTGGCCTGGAAACACAATACGCTCGGCATTTTCTATATCAGCAGGGTTACTAGTGACCAGCACGTTTTTGTTGGGTGCGACATGCTCTAATGCTTTAGACACGGAGCGCAAATTGCCCATGCCGTAATCAACCACTGCTATATCAATTTTTTTCATACTACAATTTTCATGGGGTTGCCGCTAAAGCGTTACAAGGGCTTTAGTTTTATAAACTTCCTTTGGTGGATGGCATAATGCCTGCCATGCGTGAATCTAGCTCAACTGCTACGCGCAATGCACGGCCAAACGCTTTAAAAATCGTTTCGGCTTGATGATGGGCGTTATGACCTTTTAGGTTATCAATATGCAAAGTGACATTGGCATGATTCACAAAGCCTTGGAAAAATTCATGGATTAAATCAACATCGAATTCGCCAATTGAAGCGCGTGTAAACACACAACCAAATTCTAAACCTGGTCGTCCAGAAATATCTAGCACTACACGTGACAAAGCCTCATCCAACGGCACATAAGCATGACCATAGCGACGTATACCCTTTTTATCGCCTATTGCCTTAGCAAAAGCTTGCCCAAGGGTAATGCCAATGTCTTCAACAGTATGATGAGCATCAATGTGCAAATCACCCTTAGCATTGACGCTAATATCCATCATGCCATGTCGGGCGATTTGATCTATCATGTGGTCGAGAAAGCCTAAACCAGTACTGAATTGTGAAATGCCAGTACCATCAAGATTAATGGCGACTGTAATTTGTGTTTCTAAGGTATTTCTAACTACTTCTGCAGAGCGCATATTGAATCACTTAAGCTAAAGTGCATATAAATTGATAAGTAAATATTTTAACCTAAACCAGATGCTATTGGTTTTTTTGAATACATTAAAGCTAACAACATTCTATATTTCTTAGATTATGACCGCACAAGCCTAAAAAAGAACAAAGCCTAGCAAGATAACATATCTTTACTAGGCTTCATATTCATCAGCTTACGCTAACTACTTAGCTACACATTTATCACTTAGTTGACTCATCAGCTAAGTGATATGCAGTAATAAATAATTATTTAGCAGCTTCTGGTGCAGCTTCAGCAGCTGGAGCCGCTTCAGGAGCAGGTGCAGCTTCAACAGCAGGTGCCGCTTCCGCTGGCGCAGCTTCAACAGGTGCTGTTACAGCTGGGGCTTCAACAGCAGGAGCTTCAGTAGCTTCTGGTTTTTTGCCACCTAGTAAAGTAAATAACAATACTAAAACAGCAGCACCAATGATCCATGGTAAGAATTTCTTAGCACCGCCAGCACTTGCAGCACCGCCGTGAGCGATTGCTGTAATTTCAGCAGCAGCAGCAGCAGGGTCAGCAGCACCGTAGATAGCAGCACCAGCTACAATGATAGTTGCGCCAGCATCTTTAACTTGTTGTGTTGTAGCCGCTTTCACGCCACCAGCAACTGAAATTTCAACGCCTAGGTTCAAACCAGCAACCATGCCTAAGTCATTGAATGGTGTTTGACCAGCAGCTTGTTGATCTAAACCAGTGTGAACGCCAATGATGTGCGCGCCTAATTTAGCCACTTCAATAGTACGTGCTTTTTTATCAGCAACGTTGATCAAGTCAACTTGAGCTTTTTTGCCGTATTTGTTAGCAACATCGATTACACCTTTGATTGTACCGATATCAGCAGTACCTAGAACTGTACAGATATCAGCACCAGCTTTGTAGAATGGCTCAGCTTCATAGAAACCAGCATCCATTGTTTTCAAGTCAACCAAAATTTTATTGTTTGGGAACTTAGCGCGTAAAACTTCCAACAATTTGATACCGTTATGCTTAATGCAAGGTGTACCAATTTCCAAAATATCTACGTGTGGAGCAACTTTGGTTGCTAAAGCGACGGTACCGTCGAAATCTAATGAATCTAATGCCATTTGGGTTTGAGCCATGCTACATCCTCCAACTAAAAATAAATCATAAGTGACTTATTTAGATTAAAAATACAAAGTGAGTTAATTTTTTATTGTGTAGAAAAACACACATTTCGCGATAATAACACGCACTTAATGTGAAATTAAAAACTTTTTTTGCTTATTTTTAATGTTTTGGTGATTTTGTAGCATTTCATCACTGAAATGTAGCGAATAATACTGACTAAACTAGTTTTTTTGTTTACTTATGCGTCTAAAAGTAGCTCTGTCAGTGTGTCGACGAGAGCTTTCGACTGAGCTTCAGTTCCGATTGTGATGCGCAAGTAAGGGGCAACTCGAATTGGTGATTTAAAATGGCGCACAATAATATTTTTCTGACGCAACAATGCGGTCAGCTCTGCACCATCTTTGACTTGATGCTTAGCAAAAATAAAGTTTGCACCTGATGGCAGCACCTCGAATCCCAGTTGGGTTAAATCTTTAATCAGCGCTTCACGTGTTGCAATGACTTTGCAGCACGTTTCTTCAAAATATGTCGTATCTTGCATAGCAGCAACAGCGCCAGCAGAAGCGAAGCGGTCTATAGGATAAGAATTAAAACTATCCTTTACGCGTATCAATGCTTCGATTAAGTCTGGATGGCCTAAGGCATATCCAACACGTAAGCCAGCTAATGAACGTGCTTTAGATAAAGTATGGGTCACCAACAAATTAGGGTAAATATTAATCAATCTCACCGCAGATTCGGTGCCAAAATCAACGTATGCCTCATCAATCACCACAACTGACTGTGTATTCTTTTTCAGCAGTTTTTCAATGATCGCTAACGATAGGGGTATGCCTGTAGGCGCATTCGGATTTGGAAATATGATGCCGCCGTTTGGCTGATCATAATCGTCAATATTAATTGAAAAATCTTCAGCCAAAGGAATTGTTTGATATTCAATGTCGTACAGACCGCAATATACTGGATAGAAACTGTAGGTAATATCAGGAAACAACAATGGTCGACTATGCTTTAACAGTGCTTGAAACACATGCGCCAAGACCTCATCTGAACCATTACCGACAAACACTTGCTTAGCCTGCAAATGATGCGCTTCGGCAATCGCCGCTTTGAGCGCATCTGAATTAGGGTCTGGATACAAACGCAAGGAATCTGCAGCTTCAAGCTTAAGCGCAGCGATCACATTGGGGCTAGGGCCATAAGGATTCTCATTGGTATTGAGCTTCACCAGATTATCTAACTTAGGCTGCTCACCTGGTACATAAGGTGTAAGCTTATGTACAACATCGCTCCAAAATTTACTCATATAGGCTTAGCTTTTTAACCTATATTCAGCTGATCTAGCGTGTGCTTGCAAGCCTTCACCGTAAGCCAAAGTTGCAGCTACTTTCCCTAGCGTTTGCGCGCCTTCAGCTGACACCATGATTAAGCTTGAGCGTTTCTGGAAATCATACACGCCCAATGGTGATGAGAAGCGCGCCGTACGCGATGTTGGTAATACATGGTTTGGCCCTGCGCAGTAATCACCAAGCGCTTCACAAGTGTTGCGACCCATAAATATGGCACCTGCATGCTTGATGGTTTTACTGAAAGCCAATGGTTCGTCCATAGACAATTCCAAATGTTCAGGTGCAATGTAATTACAGATTTCTGCAGCTTCGGCTAAATCACGCACTTGAATCAACGCGCCACGATCCGTTAATGAAGTACGAATAATGTCTTTGCGCGGCATTTCTTCAACCAACTTCAAAATACTTGCATTCACTTTATCTAAAAAGTCAGCATCTGGACTCAATAGAATCGCTTGCGCTAATTCGTCATGTTCTGCTTGGCTAAACAAATCCATAGCCACCCAATCTGGGTTAGTTTTACCATCGCAAATCACTAAAATTTCTGATGGCCCTGCAACCATATCGATGCCGACAACGCCGAATACACGACGTTTAGCAGCGGCGACATAAGCATTACCCGGTCCTACCACTTTGTCTACTTGCGGCACTGTTTCAGTACCGTAAGCCAAAGCGCCCACGGCTTGCGCGCCACCTAGGCAAAATACGCGATCAACGCCAGCAATTGCAGCCGCGGCTAAGACCAACTGATTACGCTCGCCATTTGGCGTTGGTACTACCATGATAAGTTCTTTAACACCTGCTACTTTGGCTGGAATTGCATTCATCAACACAGACGATGGATAAGCCGCTTTACCGCCTGGCACATATAAGCCTACACGGTCTAATGAAGTGACTTGCTGACCAAGTAATGTACCGTCAGCTTCTGTATAGCTCCAAGAAGACATCAGTTGTTTTTCGTGGTAAGTACGCACACGGTCTGCGGCAGTTTTTAAAGCATCACGTTGGTCTGCTGGCAAGCCATTTAGGGCAGCTGCTAGCTCTGCTTGGCTAATTTCCAACTCAGCTAAACTGCTAGCTTTCGTTTTATCAAAGCGGTTGGTGTATTCCAAAACTGCAGCATCGCCACGCTTTTTAACGCCTTTAAGAATATCAGCCACTACAACATCAATACTGTCATCTTGCGCAGTTTCAAAGGCTAGTAAAGCTTTTAAATTACTGTCGAAATCTACATCTGTGGTAGAAAAACGTCTTATTTTCATACTATTGACCTATAATTTAATCTAAATCTAATGTGCTTAATCTAAGCTCTGGATGCAATTGCGTTTGTAAATGCATCCATGATGGGTTGAATTTTACCTCTATTCAACTTAAGCGAAGCTTGATTTACAACAAGTCTTGAGCTGATATCACCAACCTCTTCTACAGCTTTGAGGTTATTAGCGCGTAAAGTTCCACCCGTACTCACTAAATCGACAATCACATCCGCCAAACCGACCAAAGGACCTAGTTCCATTGAGCCGTAAAGCTTAATCAAATCCACATGCATGCCTTTTGCTGCAAAGTGTTCACGCGCGGTTTTGACATATTTAGTCACTACTTTTAAACGCGCACCACTACGAATCGACGCAAAATAATCAAAGTCTTCACGAACTGCTACCATCATTTTGCACTTAGCGATTTGCAGGTCAATCGGCTGATACAAGCCATCGCCACCATGCTCATCAAGCACATCTTTACCTGCAATACCTAAATCAGCCGCGCCATATTGTACATAAGTCGGGACATCGCTTGCACGAACAATAATCAAACGCACATCTTCACGATTAGTGCCGATAATCAGTTTGCGTGATGACTCAGGGTCTTCTGCTGGATGTATACCCGCCGCTGCCAAGAGAGGCGTGGTTTCTTCAAAGATACGACCTTTTGAGAGGGCAATGGTAATCATGTTTAAACTCTTTTTACGTTCGCGCCTAGCGCATTTAATTTAGCTTCCAAGTGTTCGTAGCCGCGGTCGAGATGGTAAATACGTTCAATAACCGTTTCGCCACGTGCAACCAAGCCAGCTAGTACTAAGCTTGCAGAAGCACGCAAGTCTGTTGCCATGACCGTGGCGCCATCTAAGAACTCAATGCCTTTAACTAGCGCTGTATTGCCATCAATACTAATATCTGCACCCATACGTTGCATTTCTTGTACGTGCATAAAACGATTTTCAAAAATGGTTTCAGTCACTTTTGAAACGCCTTCAGCTATAACATTAAGCGCCATAAACTGCGCTTGCATATCGGTTGGTAAAGCTGGGTGCGGCGCAGTACGAATATTGACCGCCTTCAATTTTCCATCGCTTTTTACGGTAATGCTGTTTGCATCACTCGTCACAGTTGCACCCGCATCACGCAGCTTTTCAATCACCGCATCTAGCAAATCGGCACGCGCATTGAGTAACTTAACTTCACCACCTGTCATCGCTACGGCTACCATATAAGTACCAGCTTCAATACGGTCACACACAACGTTATGTGTTGTGCCATTCAATTTTTCCACGCCAACAATCGTGATGACATCTGTGCCTGCACCCGTGATTTTTGCGCCCATTTTAATGAGCATCTCCGCTAAATCAACCACCTCAGGCTCTTTAGCAGCATTTTCCAATACAGTTGTACCTTCAGCCAGCGCAGCTGCCATCATTAAGTTTTCCGTACCGGTCACGGTGACCATATCCATGTAGTAACGTGCGCCTTGCAAACGACGATTAGGTAAATGCAAAGTACTTGCTTGAATATAACCATGTGTAATATGAATCGCAGCACCCATGGCTTGCAAGCCTTTGATGTGCAAATCAACTGGGCGTGAACCAATAGCACATCCGCCCGGCAATGAAACACGCGCAGTACCAAAACGCGCCAATAATGGACCTAATACCAGAATAGATGCACGCATGGTTTTCACCATTTCGTAAGTGGCTTCAAAAGAAGTCACGTCACTGGCATCTAAAGTCACTTCGCTAGTATTGCGTGTTATTTTAACGCCCATCATATCAAGCAATTTAATCGTTGTGTCAATGTCCTTTAGCGCCGCAATACTGCTTAAATGTAGCGGCGTTTCAGCTAAAAGTGATGCGCATAAAATTGGCAAAGCGGCATTTTTCGCGCCTGAGATGGTGACTTCACCATTGAGGCGGCTACCGCCTTGTATGATTAACTTTTCCAATTATTTAACCGCATTTAACATAGTTTGAAGCTCACCACTCTCGTACATAGCACGCATGATGTCTGAACCACCGACAAACTCGCCATTGATGTAAAGCTGTGGAATAGTTGGCCAATTAGCGAATTGTTTGATACCTTCGCGCACTTCTTGGTCTTGCAACACATCTACTGAGATATATTTTGCTTGGCATGCATCTAAAATTTGCGTCGCTAGGTTTGAAAAACCACATTGCGGAAATTTAGGGTTACCCTTCATGTAAAGCACTACTGGGTTGGTGCTTACTGTTTCTTGAATTCTTGCTTGTGCGTCCATTTGTTTCTCCATTACTTTGTATTTAATTTATTTGTCATTAATTGCCTGCTTACCATTTGCAAGCTTGCTGCGTCTGTTTAAGCAGACTGTTTATTCCATTGTTCTGGCGTATATGTTTTCATCGAAAGCGCATGAATTTCCGAGCGCATTCTATCGCCCAGCGCTGAGTAAACAAGCTGATGCTGCTGCACCATACTTTTACCGACAAAGGCACTGCTGACGATAACTGATTCAAAATGCGTGCCATCATCGCCTAGTACTTTAATATACTCGCAGGCCAGATTTTGCGTGATGTAAGCCTCTAACTGTTGTGCACTTAGCAATTTAATTGTTTCCTTAATTCTTAAGCTCTTAATTTATAGCCTGATTTTAACATTTTTAGCGTAATCATTGCTAACACTAAGAATGAAGCGCCAACAATAGATAAACTCATCAGTGGCGACACATCACCTTTACCAAAGAATCCGTACCTAAACCCGTCTATCATGTAGAAGAATGGGTTCAGTTGTGACAACTTTTGCCAAAAAGGTGGTAACGAATGTATAGAATAAAACACGCCGGATAGAAACGATAAAGGCATGATAATAAAGTTTTGGAATGCCGCCATTTGGTCAAATCGATCGGCCCATATGCCAGCAATGATGCCAAACGTACCAAGCAAAGCACTTCCCAGCAAGGCGAAAGCAAATACCATCCAGAAGTTAGTCACGTGAATATCTACAAACCACATAGCGACTAAATAAATGCCTAATCCCACTACTAAGCCGCGAATAATAGCCGCAAACAAAAATGCGATAAAGAATTGTAAATGTGTGAGCGGTGTTAACAGAACAAACACCAGATTGCCCATCACTTTTGATTGAATTAGGCTCGAAGAGCTATTCGCAAAGGCGTTTTGCAGCACGGACATCATGATTAAACCTGGCACCAAGAATGAGGTGTAAGGTACGCCATCATAAACATGCACATGACTCTCCAGCGCATGAGAAAAAATAAGCAGATATAGCAAAGCCGTAATAACAGGTGCAGCTACCGTTTGAAACGCAACACGCCAAAAACGGAGCAACTCTTTCTTCAAGAGCGTCCACGGGCCTCGAAAAGAGCTTAAGTATGAATTGTTAATCATGATTTACTCACAGATGATACACCGACCAAGGACATGAACACATCCTCCAAATCGGCTTCATTCAATTGCATATCCAACACCTTAATTTCCGCAGCACGCAGTGAAGATAACACCAGCTCGATTTGCGCCATGTCGCTTAAGGCAAAGGTGTAGATTCCATTTTCTTGACTCCGCAACAAGGCTTGTATATTTGCTGGCAAACCCACATTACCTAGCGTCAGGCGTAGCTGCTTACCTGCAAATTTATTCAGTAAATTAGCGGTGCTGTCTAAAGCAACAATTTCACCTTGCTTCATCATGCCCACACGGCTGCACAAGGTTTCGGCTTCTTCTAAATAGTGTGTAGTGAGAACAATGGTATGACCTTCATAGTTCAGTTTTTTGATAAACTCCCACATCAATTGGCGAAGTTCAACATCTACGCCAGCCGTTGGCTCATCCAGCACGATTACTGGCGGTTTATGTGCCAAAGCTTGCGCAATTAAAGCGCGGCGCTTCATGCCGCCAGATAGCTTACGCATATTCACATGCGCCTTATCCGCCAACCCTAGGCCTTCGAGAATCTCATCAACCCATGCATCATTTTCAGGCCCACGTCCGAAATAGCCCGCTTGAAATCGCAACATTTCACGCACATTAAAAAATGGATCAAACACCAGCTCTTGCGGCACAATCCCAAGCAATTGCCGAGCTTGCTGATACTGATTGACCACATCAAAATCCATGACGGAAATATTACCTGCACTCGGTTTGATTAATCCAGCCAGAATACTGATTAAGGTTGATTTACCTGCACCATTTGGTCCAAGCAATGCAAAAAACTCGCCTTGGGCGATGGTTAAATCAACGCCTTTTAGGGCTTGTAAGCCGCCAAAGTTCTTATGTATGCCATTAATTTGAATTGCAGGTTTCATTTTGATTTGGATCACAACTTATTAAGTTAAGTTTAGATTTTTTAACCATCTATTAAATGAATTACGGCTTGTTGATGAACAAGCCGTAATGATTGATTACTATATGGTGATACTTTTAAAAATTACAACAAGTAAGCATTAAAATAAGCACTTAACATAGAACTAAAGAAACGTAGTCTTAATGAAAGCTTAACGGAATAAAATCTTGTATACCGTATAGATCTGCCAAACTAGATAAGTTTGCAGGTAAGTTCGTAAATTTTATTTTGCAACTTGCCGCAACGGCGCGGCGTTGCCACTCTAACATTAAGCTTAAAGCAGACGTATCTACACTATCAACCGCTGAAAAATCGACTTCGATTTCACCACTCATTTTAAACGTAGCGCTGTGGTTTAATATCAGATTTGCGTTATCCACCAACACGTCACCAGAGACATGCCATTTATTAGCGAGCTCTGAAATACGTTCAGCAATATTAAGTTGTGCCAATTCAGCCATATTTAGACTTTATACTTACTTAAGACCAGCACTTTTATTTTTGTCAGCCAATTTGGCATTCAAGCTATCAATACCATTTTGACGAATTTCGTTACTAAATTGACTACGGTAATTAGTCACCAAACTCACGTTTTCAATCACAATATCATAGACCTTCCAGCTAGCCCCACTTTTTACCAAGCTGTAATCAACAGCGATTGGCTGGCCGCCTGATTGCAGAATCTGAGTTTTTACGGTCACATTTTTTGCGTCTGGCTCAGTACGCATAGGCTTATATTCAATGACTTGATCTTTATACTTACCCAATGCTACAGAATAAGTGCGCAACAATAAGCTACGGAACTCTTTCTGAAAACTTGCTTGTTGCTCAGGCGTAGCAGTTTTCCAGTTTTTACCAAGCACCATACGACACACGCGATCAAAATCAAAGTTAGGTAAAATCTTCTCTTCTGCCACTGCGTATAATTTTTGCTGATTTCCAGCTTGGATTTCTTTATCATTTTTAATGATAGCCAATACATCATCAGCGGTTTGCTTCACTAACGCATCTGGTGCCACATCCGCACTTGCTACGCCTGAATATAAGCTGGCAAGAAAACTGATGCCTACTAAAAATTTTGAAACTGATTTCATTTGAATCCTTTTTTTGATTCGATATTAAATTTAAATTATAAGCTAATGCGCTTCAACAGGATATTTCAGCACAACTCACTAGAACGGCGCATCACCTAATTCGGTTGACTTAGCTTCTGCATGCTTAGCTTCTGACGTACTTGTTGACGCTGATGGTTTAGCATCTTTATCTGTTTCGGAAGCCTTACTGAATAAGAATTGGCTAATCATTTTTTCTAGCACAACCGCATCTTGTGTTTTGGCAATTTTATCACCATTTTTCAGCACTTCCTCATCGCCACCAGCCTCTAAACCAACATACTGCTCACCCAACAAACCAGCGGTATAAATGTTAGCGAACGTATCTTTAGGGAAGTTATAACGTTTGTCAATTTTAATGGTTACGACGGCTTCGTAAGTTTTACTATTAAAAGCAATGCTATCAACACGCCCTACGGCGACACCGGCACTCTTCACTGGCGCGTGTGGTTTTAAGCTCCCTACATTTTCAAAAGCTGCTGTCACACTATAGGTTTCACCAATTTTCCCTGAGGTTAAATTGCCAACTTTCATAGCAAGACCCAGCAAAGCAATAACGCCTAATGCCACAAAAATCCCTACCCACAAATCAATTTTAGTTCTATCCACTTAG
>JANLZY010000262.1:0-2718 GCA_031359365.1 Methylotenera sp.
GGGCGCAGTTGCAGTGGCTTTCGTGTTAAGTCGTAAGCTATCAGCTCCGTTAACGGTGTTGGCAGAGGGTACTAAGGCAATTGCCAGCGGTGACTACAGCACAATGCTGCCTGCTCATGGTAAAGATGAGTTGGGTGTACTGGTTCAATCTTTTAATAGCATGACGCAGCAGTTGGACGATGCGACTAAAGCTGCTGATAGCAACCGAGCCCGCGTAGAAGCCGCTCGTGGCTACTTAGAAACTATATTGGCGCATTTGTCCTCTGGCGTCATGGCGCTTAATAAACACGGTGAGCTTCGCACGTTTAATGAAGCCGCCATGAATATACTGGGCGTGCCACTAGAAGGTTATGTGGGCTTAAAGCTAGATCAAATTAATCTTAAACATCCTCGATTAGAAAACTTCTTACTTACCGTAGCCATGAATAGCTTAGATGACATTGAGCAAGCAGGCACGCATAAAGAAGATGCGCAAACGCAAGTGGAGCTACTGAGCGCCCATGGCAAACAGATACTCACAGTGCGTGGAACGCGTTTGCCTGATGGCGGCTATGTCGCGGTGTTTGATGATGCAACAACTATGATACAAGCACAGCGAGATGCAGCGTGGGGCGAGGTGGCAAGGCGGCTTGCCCATGAAATTAAAAATCCGCTTACGCCGATTCAATTATCGGCAGAACGTATGTCGCATAAATTACTGAGTAAGCTCAATGCGGCTGATGCAGAGATGTTAAGACGCTCGACAGAAACCATTGTTAACCAAGTCGATGCGATGAAGCGTATGGTGAATGAGTTTAGTGACTATGCACGTTCGCCAGCGCCACAATTGCAGAAATTAGACTTAAATAATCTCATTAAAGAAGTCGTCTCGCTTTATGACCAGTCGGGAAGCAAGATAAGTTTGGTGCTAGAAAAGCAACCTTGTCCGATTAAGGGCGATAGTACGATGCTACGCCAAGTGATTCATAATTTGCTGCAAAATGCGCAAGATGCACTTGTAGATCAGACCGATGCCACGATAGCGGTTCAAACTAAAATTGAAGGCGAATGGCTAGCGCTAACAGTCACCGATAATGGGCTAGGTTTTCCTGAAGACATGTTGCTGCATGTGTTTGAGCCTTATGTCACTACCAAATCACACGGTACGGGCTTAGGGTTAGCCATCGTGAAAAAGATTATTGAGGAACATAAAGGCAGTATTAAAATTGAAAATGTACCAAAGGCAATGCAAACAACAGGCGCAATTGTAGCAATCAGAATTCCACTCTTAATAGACGTAACTAGTAACACAGAATCATAAAGAAGATAGAAAATGGCATCAAAACATATATTAGTCGTTGACGATGAAATCGGGATACGCGAGCTTTTGCGCGACATTTTGCAAGATGAAGGCTACCAAGTACAGTTGGCTGAAAACGCCGCTGCAGCTCGTGCAGCACGCCTGCATGAGCGCCCTGATATTGTGCTACTGGATATTTGGATGCCAGATTGCGATGGCATTACGCTGCTTAAAGAGTGGGCGAATAGTAGCTTGCTGACAATGCCAGTGGTGATGATGTCTGGTCATGGCACGATTGATACTGCCGTTGAAGCGACGCGCATCGGCGCTTTTGATTTCTTAGAAAAGCCAATTGCACTACAAAAACTATTAAAAACTGTCAGTGCCGCATTAAAACACAGTGAGCAGTTACCTAAATCTGAAATGAATCTCACCAGTTTGGGCAAAAGCCCGATTGTGACTGCGCTTAAAGATAGGCTAGATAAAATTTCCGTCGGCGTCAGTCCAACACCAGTTTTGTTGATTGGCCCTAAAGGTTGTGGGGCGGAGCTTTGCGCACGTTATTTACAAGATGCAGGTAGCCCTTGGTTGCAACTGGCTGACTTTAACAAACTTGTTGATACGCCTTTGGATATTCTTGAAACAATTCGTGGCGGCGTGTTGTACATTCCTGAAATTGCGGATCTTAAAAAAGCCGAGCAAAAAGGCTTGCTGCTGTTGATTGCAAAGTCAGAAAAATACCATGTGCGCGTGGTGTGCGGCACCAGCGAGAATTTACCTAAGCTGCAAGCTGAATCTTTATTTGACCATAATTTATTTCAGGCTTTGTCAGCTGTATCTTTGCGTGTGCCAGCTTTGGAAGAGCACAGAGAAGATATCCCTGACTTAGTAGTGGCGATTGCCAATTTGCAATTGGAACTAGCTGGTCTGGAATACCGAGAGTTTGATGTCGCGGCATTGAACGGCTTGCGTAACGCCAACTGGCCTGGTGATTTGGCACAATTAGACGCGGCAATTAGAAACTTAATACATACAAGTCTGGGTGAAAAAATCACTTTAGAGGATGTAAAGCGTGTTTTACATCAATTTGATGATCCTGAAGTACAGGTGAAAACTGCTGAAATCAAAAAGCCTAAGCCATTTCAGGTTGAAGAAACCAATATCGCTGCTAACGGAAGCTTGTCGTTCCTAGACCAGCCTTTGCGCGAAGCGCGCGATGATTTTGAACGTATGTATTTTCAACATCACATGAAAGATGCATTGAATAACATGAGTAAATTAGCGGATATTGCAGGCTTAGAGCGTACGCATTTGTATCGCAAACTCAAGCAGCTAGGGATTAAGATTAAGTAATACTAAATAACGAGATTTAAAGACCTAACTCTAAAATCACTGGCGTATGGTCTGAAGGTCTTTCCAGTTTGCGTGGTGTTTTGTCG
>JANLZY010000269.1:0-3452 GCA_031359365.1 Methylotenera sp.
TAATCTACCCAAAAAAGTCTTTCGCTTTATCTACCCAGCTTTTGTTATTAGGGCTGTGTTTGCCTGCATCGGCTTGGGTACTGATATCAAATTCGCGTAGTAAGTCTTTTTGTTTTTCAGTCAGTTTTACTGGCGTTTCTACCACTACATGCACCATTAAATCACCGTGGTCACTTTGACGTAGTGGTTTAATACCTTTGCCTTTTAGCCTGAATACACCACCTGTTTGGGTTTCTGCAGGTATTTTCATTTTGGCAGAACCACCTAATGTAGGCACTTCAATTTCGCCACCCAGCGCAGCAGTACTAAAGCTAATCGGCATTTCGCAATGTAAATTGCCGCCATCGCGTTGAAATATTTCGTGTTGTTTTAAGTGAACCACTACATATAAATCACCAGTTGGGCCACCATTAACACCAGCTTCGCCTTCGCCAGTTAAACGAATACGGTCGCCTTCATCTACGCCAGCAGGGATTTTGACTGATAAGGTTTTGTTCTGTTTAACACGTCCAGCCCCGCTGCAAGTAGGGCAGGGGTCTTTCACCATTTTGCCGTTGCCATGACATTTTGGGCAGGTTTGTTGCACCGAAAAAAAACCTTGTTGCATGCGCACTTGGCCGTGGCCACCGCATGTTGTACAAGTCACAGGTTGCGTGCCAGGGCGCGCGCCATTGCCTTTACAAGTTTCGCAAGTAGTTTGCACTGGTATGCGGATTTTAGTCTCGGTGCCTTTGGCGGCATCTTCGAGGCTAATTTCCATGTTGTAGCGCAAATCTGCACCGCGATAAACGTTATTGCGTTGCCCACCGGCGCGGCCGCCACCAAAAATATCGCCAAAAATATCACCAAATGCATCACCGAAGCCCGCGCCACCAAAGCCGCCCGCACCGCCACCTTGCTCTACACCTGCATGGCCGTATTGATCGTAAGCTGCACGCTTTTGGTCATCAGAAAGCATTTCATAAGCTTCCTTAGCTTCTTTGAACTGTTCTTCTGCTTTTGGATTGTCAGGATTACGATCTGGGTGGTGTTTCATCGCAAGTTTGCGATAAGACTTCTTGATCTCTTCTTCTGAAGCGTCTTTATTAACGCCCAATATTTCGTAATAGTCTCTTTTAGTTGCCATAATTCAGTCAGTATTTAGTTATTGTTAGCGGGGTGTTGATAGCGAAAAGTCGTTAGCATCATTTTGTGATGCTAACGACTATATGCTAAAGACTAAAAATTGTGAATTAGTCTTTTTTCACTTCTTCAAACTCAGCATCTACCACGTCACCATCGACTGTTTTTTCAGTTTCTTGGCTTGGTTGAGCACTTTGTGTGTTGGCTTCAGCTTGCTCAGCAGCATAGACTTTTTCACCTAGTTTTTGTGATGCTTCAGTCAATACTGTTGTTTTGGCTTCAATCGCGTCTTTATCATCTGATTGCAATACTTCTTCAACACCTTTAATAGCCGCTTCAATAGCTTCTTTTTCAGCAGCATCTAATTTATCGCCATGCTCAGCTAATGATTTTTTCACGCTGTGTACCATGCCGTCAGCTGCATTACGTGCGTCAACTAGCTCGCGGTATTTCTTATCTTCATCTGCATATTTAATGGCATCTTCTTCCATTTGTTGAATTTCAGCTTCAGACAAGCCGCTATTCGCTTTAATGGTAATTTTATTTTCTTTACCAGTGGCTTTATCTTTAGCAGAAACATGCAAAATACCGTTGGCATCAATATCAAATGTCACTTCAATTTGTGGCATACCACGTGGTGCTGGTGGAATGTCGCTTAGGTTGAATTGACCAAGTGATTTATTCGCAGCCGCTTTTTCACGCTCACCTTGCAACACTTGAATCGTCACCGCATTTTGGTTGTCGTCAGCTGTAGAGAACGTTTGTGATGCCTTGGTTGGAATCGTTGTGTTTTTCTTAATCACTTTAGTCATTACGCCACCAAGTGTTTCGATACCTAGTGATAATGGTGTCACGTCAAGTAACAACACATCTTTAACATCACCTTTTAACACACCACCTTGAATCGCAGCACCAACAGCAACTGCTTCATCAGGGTTAACGTCTTTACGAGGCTCTTTACCAAAAATCTCTTTTACTTTCTCTTGCACTTTTGGCATACGGCTTTGACCGCCCACCAAAATGACATCGGTAATATCATCAATTGAAACGCCAGCATCTTTAATTGCCATGCGGCATGGTGCCATTGTGCGCTCGATCAAATCTTCTACTAAGCTTTCTAATTTTGCACGCGTGATTTTTACCACTAAGTGTTTAGGGCCAGTTGCATCTGCAGTAATGTATGGCAAGTTCACTTCAGTTTGCGTAGCACCAGAAAGCTCAATTTTTGCTTTCTCAGCTGCTTCTTTCAAACGTTGTTTTGCCAATAAATCATTGCGTAAATCTAAACCGCCATTTTCTTTTTTGAACTCATCTGCTAAAAAGTCGATTAGACGGTTATCAAAGTCTTCACCACCCAAGAATGTATCACCGTTGGTTGAAAGTACTTCAAATTGATGTTCGCCATCAATGCTTGAGATTTCGATGATTGAAACGTCAAATGTACCGCCACCCAAGTCATACACAGCGATTTTACGGTCGCCTTCTTGTTTGTCTAAACCAAAAGCTAATGCCGCTGCAGTTGGCTCGTTGATGATACGTTTAACATCTAAACCTGCAATACGGCCTGCGTCTTTAGTCGCTTGACGTTGGCTATCGTTAAAGTAAGCTGGCACAGTAATCACCGCTTCAGTCACTTCTTCGCCTAAATAGTCTTCAGCAGTTTTCTTCATTTTGCGTAACACTTCAGCAGAAATTTGCGGAGGCGCCATTTTTACGCCACGAATTTCCACCCAAGCATCGCCGTTATCTGCTTTAGCAATGGTGTATGGCATTAAACCGATGTCTTTTTGTACTTCTTTTTCATCAAAACGACGACCGATTAGACGCTTAACTGCGTATAGCGTATTTTTAGGGTTAGTCACCGCTTGGCGTTTTGCTGGAGCACCAGCCAAAATTTCACCATCTTCTTGATATGCAATAATAGAAGGCGTGGTGCGTGTACCTTCAGCATTTTCAATAACGCGAGGTTTTCCGCCTTCCATCACAGCAACGCAAGAGTTCGTTGTACCTAAGTCAATACCAATAATTTTTCCCATAATTCCTATTCCTTATTTTTTACTAATTAATTTGCTGCACTACTTTGGGTAAACAGCCGTGTTGAATTTTTACCTTGAAGCTATTGTGGAGATTGTTTTTGTTATTTCAAGTGTCTGAGATTGCTGGATTTAATTAAGATTTTGATTTAATTGAAAATCTTAATTAATTTTTCAATTAATTACTTAGCCACCATAACTAAAGCTGGGCGCAGCACGCGGTCATTCAGCGTGTAACCTTTTTGTAATACGCTTGTTACGGTATTAGGCTCGCCACTATTTTCCAGCATACTGATG
>JANLZY010000293.1:0-1720 GCA_031359365.1 Methylotenera sp.
GCTTACATGCTGACCCAAAGCGAGATGGCCTATAATTTATTGGATGATAAATTAAACGCTATTACAGCTAATAATGTTGCGATACTCGCGACGTCAAACATTGGCTGCAGCTTGCATATAGCCAATGGATTGCGTGAGAAAAATCTAACCGTTTCTGTGATGCACCCTATTCAAATAATTGCCAAACAAATGAGGCCTGTGCGCCAAGTTTGAGCGTAAACTATCATTATGCTAAATAGATTCGATACACTGATTACTGAGTTTGATACGGGCTTACGCACCTTGCTTGCGAAGCCACATAGCGTGCGAGCGCATCCAGATGTAAATATTGCCGAAGCAGACTTAACCAAGGCTGAAAAGAAACAAGCTGGTGCGTTAATGCGAGTGAACCATACTGGTGAAGTCTGCGCACAAGCCTTGTACAGCGGGCAATCATTAACCTCAAAAAGTGCAGAAACTACCGCTGCCCTTAAACAGGCTGCGCATGAAGAAACCGAGCATCTTGCTTGGTGCGAATCACGGATCACTCAACTAGGTAGCCACACTAGCCTGCTCAATCCTTTGTTTTATTTGGGATCGTTTAGCTTAGGTGCAATTGCTGGTGCAGTAGGCGACAAATGGAGTTTAGGATTTGTAGAAGAAACTGAAAAACAAGTAGGTGCGCACTTAACCAGTCACCTTGAAAAACTGCCACAAACTGATCAGAAAACGCGTAAAATCATTGAGCAAATGCAAGAAGATGAAGCTAAACATGCAAATGAAGCCAAGCAGCACGGCGCGGCAGAGCTTCCCGCCCCGGTAAAGTTTTTAATGAAACAAGTATCAAAATTGATGACATCATCAAGTTATTATTTATAAAAGGTAAGTATTCAATGCAAAAATTCAGTGACGTTTTACAAACTCTAGACGATGCCTCGCATGTGCAACGTATTGAGCTTTTTAACAGCGATGGTAGTGCCGCTGGGGCAATAGAAAACAAGCCTGGCAGCCAAGGATCAGTCAAGGTGTATTACCACCTGTTTCGCATGTATGGAGAAATCTCTCTGGATGCTGCAGTAGAAGGTTTAAGTTTATTCGCTGAGCACACTGCCGATGCAGAAAACTGCCCTGGAAAGCATCCTAACGTAGACAGATTACTCAACCTACTAGAAGACGAGCAGCCACTGACGGTGAAAGTGACTGAGAAATAAAGCTAGGTTTTAAGATAAAGTTTTAAGTAAGACTTTTAGTTATGGGTGGATGGTAGATAAGTTCTAGCAAATGCCCTACCGAATCCAAACAGTAAAAACCTCGAGACCCATCTCGATGCGTTTTAGGCGACTCAGTAATTTTGACGCCCCTTTTCACGAAGTAATCGTACCAACGATCTACATCTTCAATAGCATTTAGCACAAAGCCTATATGGTCCAGCCGCTGTTGTGCTTGCGGCATATAATCAACACGATGCAAGGCAAATACATCACCTTGATTAGTCAAATACACGTTATCTGCGTCTGGTTGCCATTCAATTTGCATGCCCATAATATCGACATAAAAATTGACACAAGTTTCTAATTCTTTTACGAACAAAGCCACATGCCTGATACCGAGCATGCCTCCCGGCATTTTAGCTTCAGGCTTGAGCATGTGCTGTAGGTCTTATTTCAAAATCATGTGTAATTTCTACGCTTTTGCTGAGCATAATAGAAGCTGAGCAGTATTTTTCAGCTGACAATTTTAC
>JANLZY010000299.1:0-1976 GCA_031359365.1 Methylotenera sp.
CCGCACTGCGGGCAGGCGCCGTATTGTCGCTCCAAAGCCACGTCTTGCTCGCCGTGGGCCCGCAGATGCCGCGCTTTGGTGCCGCGTGGTTGCAAAGGCACCTGAAGTAATAGAGGCGCCACCACCAAAAATTGTAGCTGAGCCGGTAGTAGAGCCGCCACGATTCGGTGCGGCTTACTTGAATAATCCTGCGCCAGATTATCCGCAGATGGCGAGAAGGTTGGGGCAGCAAGGGCGCGTGTTGCTAAAGGTGTTAGTTGCTGAGAATGGCACAGCGGAAACCGTAGTGTTAGCTACAAGTAGCGGCTTTGAAAAGCTGGACCAAGCGGCAATAGAAGCCGTGAAAAAATGGAGCTTCATTCCAGCTAAACGCAGTAATCAGCCAATAAGCGCCTATGTTTTGGTACCAGTAAAATTTTCACTTAATAATTAAACAAAATTCAATAGAGATTTAAAAAGGAAACAAAATGCAAAACGAGTATGAATTTAATAGCTTAGCGTTTATTACAGCTGGTGGCCCAGTATCTATAGGGGTGGCACTGATTTTGCTCGCAATGTCAGTGGCAAGTTGGTACTTAATCGTTTCAAAAAGCTTGCAAGCATTCCGAGTACGCCAAGCATTTAAAGCGTATGCGCAACATTTTTGGAATGCGCCAAATCTAGCGGTTGCCATTAAACAAAACAATAAAACTGCACTGGCTAGCTTAGCAAAAAACGCTATTGCTGCAGCTGAACACTATAAAACGCATGCGTCAAAAAATAGTGAAAAGGTAGCGCAAGACGAGTTTGTGGCGCGTGCTTTGAACCGCAGTATTGCAGAAGAAAATACTAAGATGGAAAACGGCCTTAGCGTATTAGCATCGGTAGGTAGCGTTTCACCATTTGTGGGGTTATTTGGCACGGTATGGGGCATCTATCATGCGCTTGCAAGTATTAGCCAGAGTGGTCAAGCCACGCTAGATAAAGTCGCAGGCCCTGTTGGTGAGGCATTGATTATGACGGCTTTGGGCTTGGCGGTAGCCATACCTGCCGTGCTAGCTTATAACGCCTTGGTACGTAGTAATCGATTGCTAGCAGGTGAACTTGAAGACTTTGGATATGCATTGCATACATTATTAACAACAGGTGCGGTGATTAGTGTTAATCATGAAGATACAACGCCAGTAGTAGAAACCAAAGAGCGCACTCACATTGCTGGAGTGCCAGCATGATAGGCTCAGGAAACAGCGTAGGTTCTGCTTCACATACTGTGCCAATGTCCGAAATTAACACCACGCCTTTAGTGGATGTGATGTTGGTGTTATTGGTCATCTTTATCATTACAGCGCCATTGCTTACGCATGCGGTGAAAATTGATTTGCCACAAGCCAGCAGCCAACCGCTACCTGAGAAACCAGAAGTGATTTCGGTATCGATAGATGCAGCAGGTAAAATGTACTGGAATGACGCAGCCTTGGTGCAAGGTGAATTGAAAGTTAAGTTGCAAGAAATTGCAGGTAAAAAACCGCAGCCAGAATTGAATATTCGGGCAGATAAAGAAACGCGTTATCAAGTACTGGCAGAAGTAATGGCGGATGCGCAAAATGCTGGTGTGACGAAACTAGGTTTTGTCAGTGAACCAAAAAACTAATTTATTAGTTTTTATCATTCATCATCATGAATATCAAATCCATCAAAACTTGGGCGTGGGTACATAAGTGGTCTAGCTTAGTTTGCACGGCTTTTATGTTGTTGCTCTGCCTAACGGGTTTGCCGTTGATATTCAGCCATGAGATTAGCCATCTGCTTGGTAATGAAGTAGAGGCGCCCGAAATGCCTGCGGATACAAAGCCCGCGAATATGGATAATGTATTGGCAAGTGCCAAAGCATTGTATCCAGCGCGCGTTGTACAGTTTTTATTTCGTGATGTGGATGAAAGAAAAACGTGGACGGTGAGCTTAGGTAAAACCGCAACTTCTGAAGATGATACTAAATT
>JANLZY010000334.1:0-6921 GCA_031359365.1 Methylotenera sp.
TTCCAAACATTTAGATCGCCTAAGTTTGTTATTTAACGAACTTAAACATCAGGACCAACGTTTGCCGTTGAGTCAACGCACTGGCTTTAGCATGGCAACCACACTGCGACCATGGCGTGATGGGTTATTAGAATCCATGATTAAAAAGCACGAAAACCAATAGCTTTAACTCACTTCACTACTGATTTCACCAGAGCGCGCATCGTGTAGCTCTCCTTTTGGTATCAAATTTCAATACTCTTATTCGCTATTGTTGTGGGTAAAGTATCTATTAAATACACTTCAATCTCCCTCATTTAACTGAGTTTTGAATTGGAGTGTTGAAATGCTTATCGCCATTAAGGCCTTGTTACTTACGTTGCTGGCTGACTTTTTTTCTGGTTTTATTCATTGGCTGGAAGATGTGTATGCAAAGCCCGGCATGCGTTTTATTCACCAAATTGCAGTAGATAACCAATTGCATCACACGCGCCCACGCGAGTTTCTTAAAAAGAACTGGTGGCAGAGTTCATGGGATATTGTTTTAGCTTGTGCGGTGCTGATTGTAACGACTTGGTGGTTTAATGCGCTGTGTTGGGAAATTTTGCTGTTTTCAGTGTTGATTACCTATGCCAACCAAATCCATAAGTGGTCGCATCAAAATAATTCAGAAAAACATGCCATTGTGAAATGGCTGCAAGCGGCGCATATGTTGCAAGGGCCACGCCAGCACGGTAAACATCATAGTGGCGATAAAAATACCCACTATTGCGTGATGACAAACATGTTGAATCCGCTTTTAGAAAAGGTACGTTTTTGGCGCAAGCTGGAAAATTTACTCAGCTTTACTTTAGCTTAACTTAATTTAACAAGCCACTCCCTATAATGGTTTGCATATCAAGAGGTCAGCAGCGCTGCTTAAGTTGACCTAATCAATGAGGAGTCATCATGAAAAACAAACAAATGAACGTTAATTCTCTATTAGCTGCTGTACTATTTTCTGTTGCGAGTATGAGCTTATCTAACAGTGCATTGGCGGATTCATTTCCGTTTAGTGCAATGCCAACTTCTACAACTAGCGCTACAACTGGCGCTGTAAAAGCCGCGCCGACTTCATTACCGCAAAAACAGAGCGTTAAAAATGTTGATGTGGATGCGTTTAGTTTTCCATTTCTGCAAGGCGTGGCGCTTACCGCAGAGCAACGAGGCGTGTTTTCACAAATTCTAAATAAACAAATGCCAGTGATTAGTTCAAATATTGAAACTATTGAATATGCACGTGGTTTACTACGTGATATGGCGCTAGCAAAAACTTACGATGAAACGATTGCCAATATTGCCGCGGATAGCATTGCCAATGGCACTGCTAAGCTAGCGGTATTGCAGGCAGAGCGTGAGTATCAAGTGTTGGCTTTGTTAACGCCAGAACAAGTGAGTGAGTTAAAAAAGTAAAACCGAATGTTGATTTAAAGTTGTTGATATAAAGCTGATGTAATTTAGCTTACACCCATCCCCTTGAGTTAGCCTTAATAAGCTGCTCCTTCGCGCACCTAGTTGTTTTAGGTGCGCTTTTTTTGCCAATTTTTGATGAGTAAATCTAACATTTTATTGCAGGCTGGCATTACAATGGTTTGATATATTCATTTGTAAAGCATCACTAGATTATGAAAAAACCTCGTTTACTCCGCCGTAAAAAACATCGAGTAAGTAAAATCGGCTTACCACCAGGCGCACTGGTTTATGTGGGTGATGCTGATACTAAAAACTTAGCCAAACCTAAAATCAGCAAGATCATCTATGACGCTAGTGGTTTGGTGGAGTGTGAGTTATCGAGTGAAGACCTCGCCAATTTTAAACGTGATGACACCAAGAAAGTCTGGCTCAACATACATGGTGTGCATGATGCGACGTTGATTAAGCAAGTGGGCGACTTGTTTCATTTGCACCCATTGGTGATTGAAGACATTCTGAATACTGAGCAACGCCCAAAAATTGATGAATTTGACGAGTATATTTTTTTAGAAACACGGCTGTTTTATTATCATGCGGAGAGCATGTCGACTAGTTCAGAGCAAATTAGCTTGGTGCTAGGGCATAACTTTCTACTGACATTTCAAGAGCGCTCAACTGGCGCATTTGAGCCCATACGTGAGCGTCTGCGCGCAACGCGTGCGCCCATACGAGATTTAGGGGTAGATTATCTGGCCTATGCTTTGTTGGATAGCGTAGTCGATCGGTATTTCAGTGTATTGGAAGAAGTGAGTGATGCGAGTGAGATTTTAGAGGAGCAGCTTTTTAAAAGCCCAACCAACGCAGAGCTGCACAGTATTCACCAACTCAAACATTCCAGCATTGAATTGCGCCGTGCAGTATGGCCATTGCGTGAGGTGATTAACAGCTTAACGCGCAACGAAAAAGGCTTTTTCAAGCCTGCCACCATGCCGTATTTGCGCGATGTGTATGATCATACCGTCAACTTTATTGAGTCTCTAGAGTCGATACGTGACACTTTGAGCGGCATGATGGATATCTACATGGCGAGTGTGAGTCAGCGTGTGAACTTAGAACTTCGCGCCTTAACCGTAGTGGCAATGCTGTTTATGCCCGCTACCCTGATTGCGGGCATTTTTGGCATGAACTTTAGGCACATGCCGTGGACAGATCATGACAACGGTTTTTGGTATGCCCTTGCGATTATGACTGGCATTGCGCTGGTGATGATTTTGATATTTTGGCGCAGGCAATGGTTGAGTAGTAAGAGTTAAGTTTAATCAGGTTTGTGAGAGCAAAGTCGCTGGATTCCGACTTCCGTCGGAATGACAAATCCAACTTCCCGTCATTCCGATGAAAATCGGAATCCAGTGTCGTTAACTAGTTAAAATTTTAATGCTATAAAATCGAAGGATACTAATCATTCCAGTAAGGGTTTGACTTCTCAATTAACTCTAGCTTCCATTGCCGTTTCCATTCTTTTAACTGTTTCTCGCAGACAATAGCGCTTTCCATACTTTCATGTACTTCATACCAAACTAAAGTGTGGACTTGATATTGTTTGGTAAAGTTTTCAACAACGTCAGATTGATGCTCCCAAACTCGCTTAATCAAGTCGGAGGTCACGCCAATATACAATGTGCCATTGCGTTGGCTTGCTAGAATGTAAACGCAGGGTTACATGATTTAGAGCTGCTTATTCATTACCTAAATATTTAACAACCTTTTAACTTTCCGTCATACCGACGAAAGTCGGTATTTAGTGTCGTCAATATTAAAGTCACTGGATTGCTTGTCAGGCACGGAGACGGTATTAAGTTAGCTTGCTCACTTAATCAGCGCTGCATACTTAGCACGAATCTTCGCCGCTTTCGGCGCAGCAACAGCCATGCAATAAGGATTTTCAGGATTTTTATCAAAGTAATATTGATGATAATCTTCTGCTGGATAAAAAGTCTCAGCGCCGTTAATTTGCGTGACAATAGGTGCGCCGTAAACCTGTGCTTCATTAAACTCTGCAATCATTTTTTCAACCGCATCATGCTGCGCTTGATTCTGGCAAAACACCGCTGAGCGATATTGCGTACCTACATCATTACCTTGGCGATTAGGCGTAGTTGGGTCGTGGCTGACTAAAAACACTTCCAGCAAAGTTTCAAAGCTCACTACATTTGCATCAAAGCTAATTCTAATGCCTTCG
Source organism: Methylotenera sp. (assembly GCA_031359365.1). Classification (GTDB taxonomy): domain Bacteria; phylum Pseudomonadota; class Gammaproteobacteria; order Burkholderiales; family Methylophilaceae; genus Methylotenera. Next base: position 3,671 of record JANLZY010000334.1, read on the forward strand.
GCATGACCTGTATCGCCGTTGCAAATTGCTTTGTAAGTCGGGTCGGCCGTATGCCCACCAATATAGCCAGATTCAACCTTGCTTACACCTTTTAACTGGCTAAAAACTGGCTCGGTGCACCAAAAACAGCCACCTGCGAAAATTGCAATTTGTTCATTACTCATGATGCGCTACCTTTAAAGTTATTTTTATCTCATTAAAATTGACGGCTTGTTAAAACTTATTACATAGCTAGCTGGCTCAATAAACACTTACTAATCATATTGTTGCTAAATCTATCTTACTTGTATTATTTCAGTTGTAAGCCTGACCTAGTCTAACAGGACTACTTTTAAAATTCTAAGCGGTAACAATTCACCTGTAGTTTGTAAGTACTTTGAAATTAAGTTTATCAAATAGTTCAACATTCAAACTATAGGAATCGCAAATGCAAAAGCCACTATCACTCATCGGGTTAGCAATATTATCCTTAATCACTGTTCAGGCAAATGCCGCGGTGTTAATTACTGAAGTCGCGCCTTGGGGTAGCGGTAATTCTCCTTATGCGACTGACTGGTTTGAACTCACCAACACAGGTTCTTCTGTGGTGAATATCTCTGGCTGGAAAATGGATGATAACTCTAACTCATTTTCTTTGGCTACTAGTCTTACAGGCATTACCAGCATAGGCGCAGGTGAATCAGTCATTTTTACAGAGAACACTGCTAATGCTAGCTTTCTTAGCACTTGGTTTGGTACAAAAATACCAGCAGGTTTGCAAATTGGTAGCTATACAGGTGCTGGCGTTGGTTTAAGCGCCACAGCTGATGCTGTGAATATTTATAACGCTAGCGGTGTATTGCAAGCCAATATCACCTTTGCTGCATCTGATGCAACTGCTCCGTATCAAACTTTTGACAATGCTGCGGGCTTAAACAATGCTGCAATCTCTACCTTAAGCTTGGTGGGCGTAAACGGCGCGTTTGTCGCGTCAAACGATGTGAGTGAAATCGGTTCACCAGGAAAAATTGCTGCGGCCGTGCCAGAGGCTGACTCTTACGCCATGCTGTTGGTTGGCCTTGGCTTAATGGGCTTTGTTTCACGTAGACGTAAAGGCTAATTCATCATGAAAATATCACAAATTATTTTTGCGCTTGCAGCTTCATTTTCAGTTTCTGCACAAGCTGCAAGTTTCCTCAATTTAGCCAATTATAGTGTTAGCGGTACTTACGCACTTGATATTTTAGGTGGTGCAAACGGGGCAATTTCTGGCCTTGAAGGCTCAGCAATCACTTACGCTCAAGACCGCAACTCACTTTTCTTTGTTGGTGATGAAGGCACAGGCGTTATCGAGATTTCTAAAACTGGCACAACGCTTGGCAACAACTTCTTTGATTGGGCAGGTACTGGTAGTACCAAGCATGATACTGAGGGCTTAACCTACTTGGGTAATGGTCAATTAGTAGTAGGCGAAGAGCGTTTGCAAGATGCTTACAGCTTTAGTTATGTGAATGGCGGAACTGTTACGCTAAAAAACAACTTCGTGTCGATGAGCAATACTGCGGTTGGTAACAACGGCATGGAAGGTATTAGCTACGACTCTCGTAACGGCAGTTTTGTGACGATTAAACAGCAATCTCCAGAAGATGTTCTTTCTGGAAACCTGACTTTTGCTGCAGCAACAGGTTTCCCACCAAGCACTTCTGGTGACGGATCATCACCAGCTGGCGGTGGTACCTCAACGGTGACCAATTTGTTTAATCCAGCTTTATTAGGTTTATCAAGTTTGTCTGACGTGCAAACCCTATCAGCAGTGAATGCACTTTCAGGAACATCGGGCGCAGACAATTTACTTTTTCTGAGCTTAGGTTCAAAAAAACTTGTTGAAACTGACCGTTTGGGCAATATATTAAGTAGCTTTGATCTTTCAACGGTCTTGCCGCACAATGGTATTGAAGGCGTGACTATTGACGAAAATGGTACGATCTATCTAGTGGCAGAACAGGTGCAAGATGGAACGGCAATGGCTGGAGAGAGGTCACAGCTGATTGTATTAACCTCAACCGCACCAGTACCAGAGCCTGAAACATACACTATGCTTTTGGTTGGATTGGGCATTATGGGTGCAGTAGCTCGTCGTAAAAATAAACAAGCTTAAATTACGTTTGTATTAGAGAGTGTATTAAAAACGGGAGCTTCGGCTCCCGTTTTTTTTAATACTATTCTTTAAGTGCTAATAAATCAGCGTATCATTTTGCGATGATTGTAATGTTTAATAAACCATGTCCTTAAACGCGTTATACGTAGATTTTAACTCTTACTTTTCCTCGGTAGAACAACAGCTGCGGCCTGAGTTACGTGGCAAACCAGTAGGCGTGCTGGCGGTAATGGCCGAAACCACGTGCTGTATCGCTGCGAGTTATGAGGCGAAAGCATTTGGTGTTAAAACAGGCACCTTGGTGAAAGAAGCGCGAAAGTTATGCCCAGACATGATTTTTGTGGAAGCCCGGCCATCCATATACGTGACGTTTCACCATAAGCTTATCGAAATTGTGGAAAGCTGCACCCACGTGGAAAAAGTGCTTTCGATTGATGAAATGGTCTGCAAGCTCACTGGCAGTCAGCAACAGCCCGCAAATGCACTTAAGCTTGCAGCTAAAATTAAGCGTGAAATCAATAAGCAGTTTGATTTTATTCGCTGCTCGATTGGCATTGCGCCGAATACTTTTTTAGCAAAAACTGCTTCGAATATGCACAAGCCTGATGGTTGTGTGTTGATTGAGCAACATGAGTTGCCGCAGCGTTTGTATGGCCTGAAATTGTGCGCTTTAAACGGCATAGGCAAGCAGATGGAAGCACGGTTGAATCGCTTTAAAATCACTACGGTTGAGCAATTGTATGCGGCAAATCGCCAGCAGTTACAGTCTGCGTGGGGCAGTATAGAAGGTGAGCGCATGTATGACAAATTACGCGGCGTAGAGCCCTATTATGTAAAAAATGCGCGGAGCAGTCTGGGGCATTCGCATGTAATGCCTCCTGAGCAGCGTAACTTTTGTGGTGTAAGCGCAGTTTTGCATCGCTTGTTGCAAAAAGCCTGCATGCGCATGCGCAGTTATGCGCTATTAACTTCAAGAATTAGTGTAAAAGTTAAGTTTCGCGGCGATCATTTTGAGCGTTTGCCAAGCTGGGGTCTGGAAAGCGCTATTTCACCTACAGATAATACGATTCGCCTTATTGAAGCGCTTGAAGCTTTTTTACAATGCTACCCGCAA
>JANLZY010000490.1:0-5000 GCA_031359365.1 Methylotenera sp.
CTCCGAGCTTTGTGTATAGCTTTCCAAGGCTTTCACTTCAGATTCATTAAATTTTGCTGCTTTAAGTTCTTCCGCACTCAAGCCGCGTATACCAGTAGTAGAAACCACTTGTCCAGTACCAGCGCGACCACTGGCTGCGGCTAATACGCCACCTACTTGATTGCTGGAGCTAGAACTGCCACGTTTGACTGAAAGTAAACGTACCCAACCTGCGCTTTTCTTTGATTTCACTTGTAGCCAAGCACCTTTCTTACTGATAATTTCAAGGCTATCACCACGGCTTAACGTGCCTGTCACCTTGGCATCTGCAAACGGCTCGAAGCGTATGCTATCGTTTTTAAGTGCGCTACCTGTTTCTGCCGCCAAACTAATATTAGCTAACAGCAGGGCAGGTAAGCTTGCTGCAATCAGTAATTGGGTTAATTTTCTCATCTGCGTTGTTCTCTATTTATTTAAAGCTAGTTTTCTAAAATATCCAGTTTAATAATGGCCTGTGCGAATAAACCACGCCATTGGCTATCCATTGCTTTTTCGGCATTCAGTACGCCTGTATGCTGAATATAACGCACGGTGGTGTCGTTTGGCATACCTGTATTTTGCAGTATGGTTTTTAATTGCAAGCCTAACTGTGTGGCGTCAGTCTTCACTTTCTCAGCCTCTGTTGCATTGTCATGCTGGTAAGCCCAGCTTACCGTAATCATGTCAGTAAACAGCCCCCAGATACCGCTTTGCGTGCCTTTTAATATTTCCACTGTGGCGGGTAGGGTGCAACGTTGTGTAATGTTGTTTTGCAACATTTTTAGCATGCTGTCGCTAAATGGCACTTCGCTATCAATCACAATCGGCATCAACAATATAGCTGCGCCTTTTTTACCTGATTCAATATCATTCGCTAGCAGCCTTTGCATGGCGCGGTCGTTAGCCAACGCATATATTTTTGCCACACTGAAATACATTATCGCCCAAGTGATAGGGCCAGTAATGTCTAAATAAGTATTAGTAAAGTTCAGCGCAATGTAAGAAAGACCCAGCAGCGTAATCTGACTGCTACTAAACACCTTGGTTACTTTGTCACGGTCTACGTTGCGGTAAAATGCTAATGCAGTGAGCCATATAAGCAGTAAGCTCATCAGCACATACGGTGTTTTGCCACGCCACACATGTAAGTAATCTACGTGTTTTACATTATCAATCGCAGTGGCTAAAATCTCTACCCCTGGAAACTCTTTGGCCATAGCTGTGGCTTTAATGTCAAACAGTGAAGGTGCAGTTGAGCCAATAATGACGATTTTGTTAGTAAATTCATTTGGAGCTCGTTTTTTGACTTTACTTGCCATGTCCGCATATACATCGCTAAAGCTCACGTAAGGATAAGTGAACGCTTTACCGCGCCAGTTAATCAACATATCTTGTGGTGGCGGGAGTGAGTTCATTTGTGCAAAATTTCCCACTGCCAATGGCAATGATGGCAATAGCCAGCCATTTTCATTATGCCAAAGCCTGTATTCACGTGCGATACCATCAGCGTCTGCGTAAATATTATGTGTACCAAGTCGCTTGGAATTAAGTGCAGCTTCAAAATGCGGCAATACGATGGCGATAGGTTTTTTAACTAATGAGACAGGTTCGCCATCAACGCTTTTAAATTGACGTTTGATACCAGGAATCATATCTGGTGTGATTTTGCTTAAATTGTCACTGGCTGGAGACAGGCGCAGCATAGGGAAAAATGTATTATTAGTGCCCGCAATCACATCATTAAAATAGGCATCACTGTCAGGGTTGTACACATCAGCATCGCTGAATAAAATATCAAACACAATCGCTTTTGGATTTTGACTCTCAATATTCTCTACAAACTCGCCAAATACTTGTCGCGGCCACGGCCAGCGGCCATATTCCTTTGCCATGGCGTTAAGAGAGGCTTCGTTAATATCAACAATCACAATGTCAGGGTCAACTTTAGCTTTTACGATGCGATTTTTCACCATTAAATCAAACGCGCGGTTACGCATGTTCTCGCCAATGTGAAATAGGCTAGCATCCAATAAAATCAGCACAGAAAGTAACGCGCATAAGTACAAATAAAAGTTATTTTGTAACTTGCGGGTGATGCTAACTAGCCATTGAGTGAGAATTAATTTGAGTTTAATCATTAATATTTACTTGAGAAATTGGTCTACCTAAAATCATAAATGATCTCATAAATGATTTTTAGGTGTCGATGATTTGTTATACTGAAAACTTAAACCAAAAACCAATAAAACGCACGCATTAATTGCAGCGTTGTTTAATTAGAGCCATTAAATTGTTTAGCCAAAAACTCTTTGGCGGATAGTTTTCTGTCTAGTACCCTAGGAATTGTACATTGAAAAATAAAACCATTGCCATTTTAGAAAACCGTGCAGGCGAACAACTTGCCGACTTGGTAAGGAAATATGGCGGCACGCCTTTCTCGGCGCCAGCATTGGCTGAAATTCCAGATATTGATCCTGCATTAATTACGAGTTTAATTAATGATTGGCAGAAAAATGCGCCTGACATCTTTATTTTTCAAACAGGCGTTGGCGTTAAAGCTTTATTTGCTACTACTGACACATTAGGCATTACCGAGCAATTTAAGCAGATTCTTGAATCCTCAATTGTGATTGTGAGAGGCATTAAACCATCGTCAGCATTGCGCTCATATAAAGTAAGGATAGATGCGACTGCGGGTGATCCTTTTACAACAACGGAAGTGCTGACTGAGTTAGATAAATACACTATTAAAGGCAAGCGAGTGGTGGTCCAACGCTATGGCGATGTCAACTTGGAGCTTCAGCAAGCCCTAGATACAAGGGGCGCTATAGTCACTGAGATTGCCACTTATCGTTGGAGCTTGCCCGCAGACACGCAACCGCTGGTTGACTTAATGGATGCGTTAGATGCTGGAAAAGTTGATATGGTGTGTTTTACAAGTGCATCACAAGTTTATAATTTCTTTATCGTAGCAGAAGCACTTGGTCGCCACCAAGCACTGAAGGCAGCGCTCAATAAAAGCATGGTGGCCTCTATTGGCCCAGTATGTACCGTTGCATTGAATAAATTTGGCATCAAAATCGATGTTGAGCCACAACCTCCCAAGCTAGGTCCGTTTATTACGGCTATTAATAGTAAGTTTGCTTAATTCATTTCTGAACTGGTCTTTCTTGGAGATTGATTCTAACAACGGAGGACTCCGCATCAGGTATAATCTCGCCTTATGATACAAATATTAATTTTAGTGGTGGCGGTTGCCATTTTATTGCTGATGATTTGGCAGGTTTTGCGCGTCAATCAGCTTGATGAAAATACCGATGTGATACAACAGGTAATTTTGCAGCAGCTAGAAGAAAAGCACCGTGCGATGTTGTTAGACTTTAACGATGGTTTAAACAAACTGGGCGATCGCTTAAGTACATCTTCAAATGAAACCAGTGAGCGTTTACGTTCTAGTGTCGCAGCTGAGTTACAGGCGACTCGTGACGCCATGCAAGCGCTCCAATTAGCACAAAATAACAGCTTGTCGTTAACGCGTGAAACGGTGTTAGAAAAACTACATACAACCTTGAGTGAACAGGGTAAGTCGCAGCAAGTGCTTATCAACGACACCATGTTGAAGGCCACTACAACTTTGACGCAAAGCATTGAAAGCTTAACCAAAGCCGTAGATGGACGTCTTGAGCAAATTGGTGGCAAAGTATCAGAGCGTTTGGATGAAGGTTTTAAGAAAACCAATCAAACCTTTGTAGATGTGATGGCACGTCTTGCGACCATCGATGAAGCACAAAAGAAAATTGATGGCCTAACGACCAATGTTGTGAGTTTGCAAGAGTTATTGGGCGACAAACGCAGCCGTGGTGCCTTTGGTGAAGTGCAATTGGAGGCCTTGGTGCGCAATGTGTTGCCAGTTAATTCATTTGCCATGCAGCATACTTTTGAAAATGGCACGCGCGCAGATTGCGCTTTGTTTTTGCCTGACCCAACAGGTACGGTAGCTGTAGATAGCAAATTTCCACTTGAAAACTATCACCGCATGTTTGATAGCAAGTTAAGTGATGCCGAGCAGCTAGCTGCAGAAAAGCAATTCAAGTCTGATGTTAGAAAACATGTAGATGACATTGCTAATAAATACATCATCTCAAACGTGACGTCTGACGGCGCAGTAATGTTTATACCCGCTGAAGCGGTGTTTGCTGAGCTGCATGCTTATCACAATGATGTGATTGAATACGCTATGAATAAGCGCGTCTGGGTGGTTTCGCCAACTACGCTCATGGCAGTTCTTAACACTGCACGAGCCGTGCTGAAAGACGTTGAAACTCGCAAGCAAGTACATGTGATTAAAGAAGAGTTAGGCAAACTCAGTAAGGATTTTGGTCGCTTTGACCAGCGCATGAAAAAGCTTGCTGATAACATCCGACAAGCGCATGAAAACGCACAAGAAGTACATATCAGCAGTCAAAAAATATCTAATCGCTTTGCTCAAATTGAACGCGTAGAATTAGCAAATAAACCACTTGATGTGCTGGATATTATTGATGATAAAGAAGATGAAGTTTAATTGTTAACACTATGAAAATTAAAATATTATATTTCGCAAGATTGAAAGAAACGCTCAAATTTTCCACTGAGGATTTAGAGTTGCCAGAGGATGATTTTGCGCATACGCTTACCATACTGAAACTAAAAGCTTACCTAGCAAAACGCAACGACACTTGGCAGCAAATGCTGATGGGTAAGTTGAAGGTCAGGGGTGCAATTAACCACGAATTAGTCGATGACAATGCGCCGATTGCCGATGGTGATGAGGTAGCTTTTTTCCCTCCGGTCACTGGTGGATAGGCTGTAATATTCAATTATGACGGTACGCGTACAAACACAAGATTTTGATGCAGGCTTTGAAATAAGCCTACTTCGTAATGCGCGTAAAGATACTGGTGCCGTTGTCAGCTTTATTGGGCAAGTGCGCGATTTAAATG
>JANLZY010000495.1:0-3729 GCA_031359365.1 Methylotenera sp.
AGTTTGTTTAGTACGCATCCTAAGACTGAAGAGCGGGTGGCGCGGTTGATGGCGATGGTGATTTAGGCTAACACTATGAATATAAAACGTCTTATCGTATTATTTTTGGTGATAGTTTTTTCTTTTGCTGCAGGCGGATTATCTGCATTTTTATATTACAAACAAAAACTAGCAACTTATGAAAAGCTAACCTCTGCGATAGCTCGATGGAACGATTCTGATATACATCTAAAGGAGGCAGAGTTGCTAATTAGTTTGTACAAACGATACCTCGCCACCGATGAAAGGGCTGGTGAAGCAACCTGCTTTCTAGTTAAATCAAAGGTAAATCAGATGAGTAAAGATTTGATTACAATACAGCAAGGCTTGCGCGACCCTTCAAGGGAAAGTGATGTCAATTTTGTAGAAGCAACCAAGTGGTTTTCTGGTACGGCGAAAAGACGCTTTGAACTAATAGTCAAATCAAGTCAACAACTAGGATGCAAATAGCATGTAGGCTGCAATAACATAAAGGCATTGTGCAGTATTGTAATAGGTCGCTTTCGCGCGACACACGAGTTACTTTCTTTTGCTTAGCCAAAAGAAAGTAACCAAAGAAAAGGCTACCCCCTCCCGCTTGTTTCCTGCGTTGCTCAGCTTCATGGGCGGCAATCTGAAACTCGCCAATAAAATCACTTGGCTCAAACAGCCGCTTGCCGAAATCTCCCATGAAACTGAGCAACGCAGGCGCGGTAGCAGGGGATTAAAAGTCAAAAGCGTGAAGTTTGATACATGATTATTTAGTCTTAAATATCTCAACACTGTCATTCCGACGAAAGTCGGAATCTAGTGACGTTAATCTCGTAATATATGCCACTGGATTCCGTGTCGAGCACGGAATGACGTAAATGCGATTGAAGTCATTTACACTTAATAATTTCTCGCTTAATTTCAGCTTAAATGCTTTATCGGCGTGCATCTCTGGGCTTAGTCGCTTAGAATAGGCTTTTAGCTGAATTTGAAAGTTTTCTTTGTATATATCTCAACAAATTGCTGCGAATGCTGTGAATCAGGTGTTGTCTGGTCGTAATCTTACTTTGGCTTTGCCTGCGGCTTTGGCGGTGTTTCCTAGCGCTACGCCGCAACAGCGTGGGGCGGCGCAGGATTTGAGTTACGGTACTTTGCGGTTTTATGGTGAGATTGATGCTTATCTGGTGCAATTGCTAGAAAAGCCGCTCACGGATGACCGTATCAATGCTTTGTTATTAGTCGCGATTTATCAGTTATTGCATGATAAAGCGGACTCGTTTACGGTGGTTAATCAAGCGGTGCATGCAGTCAGTCAGTTAAAGCGCCCTGCACCTAAAAGCTGGGCTAAGGGTTTGGTGAATGCGATTTTGCGTAATTTTTTACGTCAAAAAGACCAACTCGCCGCGAAGCTTAAATCTAGCGAAGTGGCGGTTTATTCTTATCCTCAGTGGTGGGTGAATAAGCTCAAAACTCAGTATCCAAACCACTGGCAAGGTGTGCTCGAAACGGGTAATCAACATCCGCCTATGACTTTGCGGGTGAATACGCAAAAAATCAGCATGCAGGATTATTGTCAGCTACTAACTCGCCAAGACATTGAAGCCAAACATATCGGCGCACAGGCTTTGATTTTAACGAATCCTGTGCCTGTAGAAAAAATACCAGGGTTTAGCGATGGTATTGTTTCTGTGCAAGATTTAGGTGCGCAGTTGGCGGCCTATCTGCTCGAAGCCAAAGCTGGCATGAACGTGCTGGATGCTTGTTGCGCGCCCGGCGGTAAAACGGGGCATATTCTGGAGCTGGCTGATGTGGCTTTAACGGCTTTAGATTCTGATGAAACGCGTTTGCAACGCGTACAAAGTAATTTGAGCCGCATGAAGTTACAAGCGAACCTTTTGGTTGGCGATGCATCAATGACTGATTGGTGGAGTGAAGAGAAAACTGCGCCGCAGCTTTTCGACAGAATATTGGCGGATGTGCCATGCAGCGCATCTGGCATCGTGCGCCGTCATGTTGATATTAAATGGCTGAGGCGCGAGGCTGATATTGCTTCTTTTACTCGTCAACAGGCTAAAATTCTGGCTAACTTATGGCAGATGTTGGCAAAGGGTGGTAAATTACTTTATGTAACGTGCTCTGTTTTTAATGAAGAAAATCAAGGACAATTGGATAATTTCTTACAAAATAATGCGGATGCAACTCAATTGCCATTTGTGTTGCCAGATAATTATCCCACAGCAGAAATCACTCAAATCAATGGTCAGCTTATCCCTACAAATGCACACGATGGCTTTTTCTATGCATTGCTGCAAAAAAATTAAACAACTTTTATCTATCTGCTTGCTCATGCTGTTTGCAACAACAGCGTTGGCGGGCAGCAGCAGTATGAATATCAGGAGTGCGTCGCTAGTTGCACTTGACGATTCCTACGCGCTGAATGCCGACGTTGACATGAAACTTAGTGAGAAGATGGAAGAGGCCATTAGCAAAGGCTTTGAGCTTAATTTCTTGATTGAGTTTCAGCTAGCAAAACCCCATAAATATTGGTTTGATGACGAGGTGGTGACCGTCACTCACCATGTGACTTTAAGCTACCATGCACTCTCCAGGCAGTTTCTAGTGATTCGTGGTGATCAGCAAAAAGCGTTTCTGCGTTTAGATGAAGCTACTGATGATTTATCTGAAATCAGTGACTTAAAAGTATTGCAAAAGTCTGAAGTAGAAAAAGGCGAACATTATAAAGCCACTGTATTAATGCGGCTTGACCCCAAAAAATTACCAAAAGTATTGCAAGGCGATGCCATGGGCTCAGATGACTGGAAAATGAGTTCGCAGCGTTTTGAGTGGGTGCCTAGTTTGTTTAAATGATCAATTTTCTCAAATGAAATATGTCGTTCTAGTGAGTGCTGCCTTAGGCGGCTTTTTACTGTACTTGCTGTCAAATGCAAGTGCCAACACTGCTGCCTCAGGTGAGTACTACACTTTATTAGTAACACTCAATGGCGTATTGGCGACATTCTTGATTGTGTTGATTGGTTATCAGATTTTTCGTTTGTACCGACAAATTCGTAAAGGCGTTGTGGGTAGCCGTTTTACCCTACGCCTATTAAGCAGCTTTGCGATGATGGCGATTATTCCAGGTTTAATCGTCTATCTAGTTTCAGTGAATTTTTTAACAAGGTCTATTGAATCTTGGTTTAACGTGAAGGTAGAAGCTGCGCTTGAAGGTGGGCTTAATTTAGGGCGTACAGCTTTAGATATTATGCTGGCGGATGTGAAGGAAAAAGGCGAGAGCATGGCGACGACGCTGTCTTTTCAGCCAGCGAATACACATTCAATCTTGAATGATTTGCGTGAAAAAAGTGGCATACAAGACCTGACTTTATTAACGGTGCAAGGCAGAATTCTAGAGGTATCAAGTAGTGATTCAGGTACTTTTTTACCTGAATTACCAAGTGTGGCGCAGCTTAGGCAAGCACGCAAACATATATTGGCAAGCATTGAGCCTATAGGCAATAAAGGTTTGTATCTGCGCGTGCTGGCGCCAGTCAATGGTCAAGACTTAACGGGTGAAACGCGCATATTGCAGTTGTTGCAACCTGTACCTAAACCACTCGCAACGACTGCTGAAGCCGTGCAGGATGTCTATCAAGATTACCAACAGCTTTCATATAGCCGTGCTTCATTAAGAGAAGTATTCGCCCTCACGCTGACGTTAGT
>JANLZY010000012.1:0-3702 GCA_031359365.1 Methylotenera sp.
GAGCGCAGCTTGATTCAAACTGCTGGCCGCGCAGCCCGTAACTTAAACGGGCAAGTTATTTTTTACGCCAATAAAATTACCCGTAGCATGAAAGCTGCGATGGATGAAACCGAAAGAAGAAGAAGCGTGCAGCTTGCTTTCAATGAAGCTAATGGCATCGTTCCTAAAGGTATTACTAAACGCATCAAAGATATTATCGATGGCGTTTATGATAAAGATGAAGCGCAACGTGAACGTAAGGTGCTGCAAGATCAAGCTAACTATGAATCGTTAAGCGAAAAACAAATCGCTAAAGAAATGAAGCGCTTGGAAAAAGCCATGCATGATGCCGCTAAAAACCTTGAGTTTGAGAAAGCCGCAGATTTCAGAGATCAGCTGAAAAAGCTTAGAACCAAGTTTTACGGAGCAGAGATGCTTGATTTAATTGCTTAATAGCGTTGGTGGAAAACATATTAAGTATGTCAATATTAAATTGAATGTTAGATACTTGAAATAAAAGGACAGTTTATGCAAAGCTCTATTCATGGCGTCACTGTAGCTTCAGAGGTGATACAGCTTGCTATTGCACCTGTGTTTCTATTAATGGGTGTGAGTGCGCTATTGGGTGTACTCACTAGCCGTCTAGGGCGAGTGGTCGATAGGTTTAGAGTGTTGAATGAAAACCTTACTTCTATGCAGGCCGAAGATGCTAGGTATGAAAATTATAATCAAGAGCTTGATATATTGTCATGCCGTGCTAATTGGGTACATTGGTCTATTACGCTGTGCACATTTACGCTGCTGTTAGTGGCAGTAGTCATTGGTTTGCTGTTTTTAGGCTCTGCCATCAACTGGGATACGTCTTGGTTAGTATCAATTTTGTTCATCTTTGCGATGGGGAGCTTAATTTCTGGTTTAACTTGTTTTATACGTGAGATTTCTCTATCTAAGCACGTGTTTCAACTCTCTAAACGAAAAATTGCGCCTTAAAAGCACTAAATATGCTGATTTAGTTGATTGTCAGTGGACTTTTGACTATAATCGCGCGCTTGCTTGGTAGACTTATCAAGCAAATACAATTTAACCTTGTCACACTGCATCAGTAACATTGCAATGCTTCTTGTAAGTAGAAAGCATTTTGCAGGTGGCTATAATCCATAAGGAGTACTAATGAGACATTATGAACTAGTGTTTATCGTCCATCCGGACCAAAGCGAACAAGTGCCAGCAATGATTGAGCGTTACCGTACGCTTATCACAGCTAGCGGCGGTGCAGTTCACCGCTTAGAAGACTGGGGTCGCCGTCAACTTGCTTATCCAATCCAAAAAATCCACAAAGCACACTATGTGTTAATGAACATTGAGTGCAATCTTGAAGTTTTAGCTGAGCTTGAGCATGGCTTTAAATTCAATGATGCTGTTTTACGTCATTTGTTAATGTCTAAGAAAACTGCTGTTACAGCACCATCACCAATGATGAAAGAAGAAAAATCTAGATCAGTATTAAGCCGTGATGCAGCTCCAGTAGCCGCTCCAGTTGAAGCTGCAACAGAGGCTTCTGCAGCTTAGTTAGTAAAACAAGTGAATAAACTGGTGTTGCAAGCAGAAGTTGTGCAGATTGAGCCGCTTCGTTACACGCCAGCAGGCATACCGTTGTTAAGTGTTGTATTGCATCATGTATCAGAGCAAGTTGAAGCTGGCATGAAGCGTAAGGTGGAATGTGAAGTAAATGCGGTTATTTTGGGTGATTTAGCCAAAAAAAATATACCGCAAGGCTTAGAAATAGGCTCTCACATTCAAGCGAGTGGTTTTTTAGCCAAACGCAGCCTTAAAAGCACGCAACTGGTGATGCACATTAACCATATAGATAGTATTTAGGAGTATTCAAATGGCAAGAGAAATGTACAAACGCCGCCGTTACTGCCGTTTTTCAGCAGAAGGCATCAAAGAAGTTGATTACAAAGATGTAGATCTTTTAAAAGATTTCATCTCAGAAAACGCAAAAATCATTCCAGCACGTATGACGGGCACTAAAGCACGTTATCAACGTCAATTAACGACAGCAGTTAAACTTGCTCGTTTCTTGGCTTTGCTTCCATACACAGATAAACACCAATAATCGGAGGCTACCATGCAAATTATTTTATTAGAAAAAGTAGGTAACCTAGGTAATTTAGGTGATATCGTTAAAGTTAAAGATGGTTACGGCCGTAACTTTTTGATTCCACAAGGTAAAGCAAAACGCGCTACAGAAGCTAACAAAGCTGAAATCGCTGCTCGCCGTGTAGAGTTAGAAAAACAACAAGCTGAAATCTTAGCTGCTGCGCAAGCACGTGGTGAAAAATTAGCTTCATTCACAATGACAGTGGCTCAAAAAGCTGGTGTTGATGGTCGTTTATTCGGTTCAGTAACTAACGGCGACATCGCTGAAGGTTTAGTTGCACAAGGCTTTGAAGTCACTAAAGCTTTGGTACGTATGCCAAACGGTCCATTGAAAACAATCGGTGACCACGTGGTTACAGTTGCATTGCACCATGATGTTGTTGTAGATATTACAGTGACAGTAGTTGGTGAGGCTTAATTAACAAACGCTTGAAATTTTCAGGTGCTTGAATTGAAAAAGGCTACTTCGGTAGCCTTTTTTATTGTATTTCAGCATATAACAGCCATAGTGAAAATAGTTCGTAGAGAAGATAAGTTTGAGTTTTCTGCTACCTGCATCAAGCTCTGACTAAATTTAACTTTTGTCTGCTAAGCATACAGCGTTATTGAGTATAATCACTCCATGGCTGACCAACAATTAGATGCATTAAAAATCCCCCCACATTCCGTAGAAGCTGAGCAATCGGTTATCGGCTCTTTATTGCTTGAAAATGAAGCTTTAGATAAAGTCGCGGATATCTTATCTCCCAACGATTTCTATCGGCATGATCACAAAGCGATATTTCAACATATCGCTAAGCTTGTTGAGCATAACCGACCTGCTGATATCGTCACGGTTGCTGAGTCTTTAGAGAGTACCGCCGAACTTTCGGGCGTAGGTGGGATTGCCTACTTAGGTGCTTTAGCTCAAAGCACGCCGACTGCGGCTAATATCAGGCGCTATGCCGAAATCGTTCATGAACGTGCCGTGATGCGCCAATTAGTAGTGGTGGGTTCAGGTATTGCTGAAAGCGCATATTTGCCCAATGGCCGCAATGCTGAGCAGTTGCTTGATGAAGCGGAAGCTAAAATATTCCAGATTGCTGAAGGTGGTAAAAAGAGCACACAAGGCTTTGTGGATATTAAAATCTTACTGCCACAAGTGGCTGATCGTATTGATTACCTTTATTCTAGGGATAACCCTTCAGACGTGACGGGCGTCCCTACAGGCTTTGCCGACTTGGATGCGATGACTTCAGGTATGCAAGGTGGCGATTTGATTATCGTCGCTGGTCGTCCTTCGATGGGTAAAACTGCATTCTCATTGAACATTGCAGAAAATGTAGCGCTTGACACCAAGTTACCTGTGGCTGTGTTCTCAATGGAGATGGGAGGCACACAACTTGCGATGCGTATGATTGGTTCAGTAGGGCGCCTAGACCAACACCGTATGCGTAATGGTAACCTCGAAGATGAAGATTGGGAAAAACTTACTACTGCATTAGGTAAGTTAAATGAAGCTCCCATCTTTATTGATGAAGGCGCAGGTTTAAGCAGTTTTGACGTGCGTGCAAGGGCACG
>JANLZY010000014.1:0-2888 GCA_031359365.1 Methylotenera sp.
GCTGTTTTATTCACTATTGTTTTAATCGTTTTTAGTAAATCAAGCCCGTTAAGACCTCGCTCTCTTCAAGTACCGAAGTACCGTCACACACCCTACTCACTTCAAAGTCCCCGCGCGCCTCCTTACTAATTAAATCGCCCCAGCTGTTTTTAACAGCTAGTTACTTATTTGGTTTTTAACCAATAGATTTAATTAGGAGTTTTTATGTTTAAACCACATTACTTAGTGTGGGCATTGTTTTTATCCTTTGTCTTTCATAGCGCTTTGTCATGCGCTGAAGAGATGCAGCATGAAGATATATTGACCTCAGATAGCACCCTTTCCTTACATGATTTAGTAGAGAAGTCACTACCAAACTACCCCAATAGCCAATTACTTAACGCTAAAAAGCTAGAGCTTGAAGCACGTCAAATACATGCTAAAGGCTTACTGCCTGCTGCGCCGAGTATTATGCTGCGCAATCAAAATGACCAATTACTGAGTAGCAATGGCGAAAGCGAATGGGAGCTAGGTGTTGAGCTGCCAATTTGGTTAAGCGGTCAGCGAAAAGCACGCGAAGCTATTGCAAATGCTTCGTTACAAAACCTGAATAGTCATACACAAAATATCCGCTTGCAATTAGCGGGCATGGTGCGAGATGCGCTATGGGAAATTCAGCTAATGCAAGGCTTGGCTGATATTGCAAAGAATAAATATGAAGCTACAAGCCAATTGCAGCAAGATATTGAAAAACGTGTGAAGCTTGGCGACATGGCGCAAAAAGACTTATTAGTCGCACAAACTGATACTTTACAAGCTGAGTCTGAAAAAATTTACGCAGAAGCCGAAGTTCAACATGCAAAGTTCCGCTATACGAATTTGACGGGTTTGAAAGTAATACCTGCTGAATTTACAGAGGCAAAATCCAACAAAAGCGAGCTGGATGAAACGCATCCAGCTTTAGTTGAGGCTAACGATAAAATCGTTTTAAGCGAACAGCGGAGCAATTTAACAAAAATTGAATCACGCGACAATCCAACCGTTATTATCGGTACACGTAGTTTACGCGGCGCATCGGATACACAGTTCAACAATAGTTTGGGCATAACTTTGCGAATTCCGTTACAGATGGAATCACGCAATGCGCCATTACTGGCCGCAGCTGAGGTGCAAAATGCAGAGCAACAGGCAAACCTAAGTCAATTAAAACAACTTCTTGCCGCAGCCATGCATGAAGCTGAACATAACTTCGAAGTTGGTCTTACTCAACTAGAAGTACTTACAAAACAAAACAGCATCGCACATCAAAGTTTAAAAGTCACTCGTAAAGCCTTTCAATTAGGTGAGCTAGATTTAAGCGACTTAATGCGCGTGCAAACACAGGCCTTTAATGCCGATCGAAGCCTCAAAAATCAACAAATTCAACAACTTTGGAATACTGCACGCTTTAATCAGGCAGTAGGAGAATTACCATGAGATTTACTCTATATTTAACCTTATTTGCGTTTTATTGCGGCCAAGCGATGGCTGTAGATGTTGTGAAAATGACAGCCATTCAACAAAAAAACTTGAATGTTAAAACTGTTAATTTACAAGCTGAGACCAACATGTCTGGTCAAGTTTACCCTGCAGTTGTCGTTGTACCCGTTAACCAAGTTCGTGTGGTAAGCAGTGCTTACGCTGGCTTGGTTGATCAGTTACAAGTAACGGCAGGTCAAACGGTTAAAAAGGGCCAAGTACTGGCACATATTATTAGCCAGGAACTAATCAGTATGCAACGAGAATATCTACAAAGTAATACGCAAAAACGTTTGGCTAAACAGTCGCTAGACCGCGATGAAGCTTTATTTAAAGACGGCATCATTGCCGAAAAGCGCCTGCAAATCTCACAAAATAGCCACCTTGAAACTGCCGTACAAATGAATGAACGCCGTCAATTACTTAAACTATCTGGCATGGGTGACGGCTCTATTAACCAACTTGAAAAAAGTGGTCGCTATCAAAATGGTATCGCTTTAGTTGCGCCAATTTCTGGTGTAGTGCTAGAGCAAATGGTGTCACAAGGTCAGCGAATTGATGCGGTGATGCCTCTGCTAAAAATTGCGCAATTAAGTCCGCTTTGGGTAGAGGCACATGTGCCACTTACTGACCTTAAAAAAAATCACATTCAAAAAGGCGCGCTAATCACTATTAAAGACCTAGATGTATCTGGCCAAGTAATTACAGTGTTGCCTAGCATGCGCGCGCAAGATCAAACTGCGATTGTTCGTGCTGAAATAAGACGCGGCATTGTTGAACCTAACGTTCAATTATTTCCTAGCCAAATGGTGGATGTCATTATTTCATCCACGGCCAGTGCAAGTAAGAGTAATTTTAAAGTACCAACTAGCGCGCTGGTGAATCATCAATCACGCGTGGTGGTGTTTGTACAAACAGACGCTGGCTTTGAAGTTAGCGAGGTCAAAGTGCTAAATACCCAAGGTGATATTGCTAACATTGCTGGTGATTTTAAAGGTACAGAAAAAATCGTGATAAGTGGTACCGCTGCAATTAAAGCCAGTTGGCAAGGTATGGGTGGGAAATAAGCATGAATAAACTGATTGAAATCTCGCTTAAAAACCCGCTAATTATTTTTATATTTACCGCCTGTATTTTATTCGGCGGATTATATGCGGCAAAAGAACTGCCAATTGATGCATTTCCTGACGTATCGAGTACGCAGGTTAAAATTATTATGAAGTCACCTGGTTTAACGCCAGAAGAAGTTGAAGCGCGTATTACCGCACCACTTGAAATCGAAATGTTAGGTTTACCCAATCAAACCATGCTGCGCTCAGTAGCTAAGTATGGGCTTACCGATATCACGATCGATTTCGCTGAAGGCACCGATATTTATTGGGCACGCAATC
>JANLZY010000015.1:0-2136 GCA_031359365.1 Methylotenera sp.
GCACTTTTGCAAGTTCTAAATACCAATCACAGTATTCATCCCATACAAATTCATAAATCGCTTTTGCAGCCAAATCAAAACGGTAATCTTCGAATGCTTTTTCAACTTCAGCTTCAGTGCGTTGCAAAATGCTCACAATCCAACGGTCGGCTTGGCTAAACTTACGTCCGCCTTCACCACAGCTTGCCGCATCAAAGCCGTTATCTTGAGGCGTTCCATCTTCTTTTTGTGTATTCATCAACACAAAGCGTGTGGCATTCCAAAGTTTGTTACAGAAATTGCGGTAACCATCACAACGTTGCAAATCAAATTTAATATCGCGACCAGGACTAGCAAGTGCTGCAAACGTGAAGCGCAACGCATCGGTACCATAAGCTGCAATGCCTTCTGGAAACTCTTTGCGCGTTCGCTTCTCGATTTTTTCTGCGTCTCTAGGGTTCATCAAACCTGTGGTGCGCTTTTTAATCAACTCATCCAAGCCAATACCGTCAATCAAATCAATCGGGTCTAATACATTACCCTTAGATTTAGACATTTTTGCACCTTCAGCATCGCGAATCAAACCATGCACATACACATGCTTGAAAGGAATTTTGCCGGTGATGTGTTTCGTCATCATCACCATACGCGCCACCCAGAAGAAGATGATGTCGAAACCCGTCACCAATACGCTAGAAGGCAGATATTGTTGCAAGGCTTGGTTTTGCGCATCAATGGCTTCGTCGCCTGTCCAGTCAAGTGTTGAGAACGGCCAAAGCGCGGATGAATACCACGTATCCAGCACGTCATTATCGCGAACTAAATTACCTGTGTAGCCATCTTTGGCAGCTAATGCTTTAGCGGCGGCTTCATCTGTCGCCACATAAACTTTACCATCTTCTGAATACCAAGCAGGGATTTGATGCCCCCACCACAATTGGCGTGAAATACACCAATCTTGAATGTTATTCAGCCATTGGTTGTAAGTGTTTACCCAGTTTTCAGGGTAAAACTTGATTGCGCCACTCGCCACTACATCAAGCGCTTTTTGCGTAATGGATTTACCATCTGCAGCAGGTTTACTCATGGCTACAAACCATTGGTCTGTGAGCATCGGCTCAATAATCACACCTGTACGGTCACCTCTAGGCACTTTAAGTTTGTGTTTATCGGTTTTGACTAAATAGCCTTGCGCCTCTAAATCAACAATGATTTGTTTACGCGCATCAAATCTATCTAGGCCTTGATATTTTTCAGGAAGAATAGCTACAACTTCATGATAATCATAAGCCTGACTGACCGTATCTCTAAGACTGTCAGACTGAACCTCTAATATGGCGTTAGTTTTACTTTTAACGTTGCCTTCTAAGTTTAAAATGCCAATCATGCGTAATTTATGTCGTTGTGCTACGGCATAGTCATTAAAGTCATGCGCAGGCGTCACTTTAACCACGCCAGTACCGAACTCTTTATCTACATAATCGTCTGCAATTATTGGAATTTCACGGTCGCAAAGCGGTAGTTTTACATTTTTACCAATCAAGTGCGCATAACGTTCATCTTCTGGGTGCACCATTACCGCTACGTCGCCCAGCATAGTTTCTGGACGCGTTGTAGCTACAGTTAGGTTGCCTGAGCCATCGGCAAGCGGGTAGTTGATGTGCCACATAAAGCCATCTTCTTCCTCCTGCACCACTTCTAAATCTGAAACGGCTGTGCCTAACTTCACATCCCAATTTACTAAGCGTTTGCCACGGTAAATCAGGCCTTCGTTATACAAACGAACAAAAGTTTCAGTCACAGTTTTGTTTAAGCCTTCATCCATGGTGAAGCGCTCGCGTGACCAATCTGGTGACGTACCCAAACGACGCATTTGCTTAGTAATGGTGCCGCCCGAGTATTCTTTCCACTCCCACACTTTTTCTAAAAATTTCTCGCGACCTAAATCATGGCGCGATACGCCTTTTGCATCTAATTGGCGCTCAACCACTATCTGCGTTGCGATACCCGCGTGGTCTGTACCTGGTTGCCAAAGCGTGTTGTCGCCGCGCATACGGTGATAGCGCGTGAGCGCATCCATCAAGGTTTGGTTGAAGCCGTGCCCCATGTGCAGCGTGCCTGTGACGTTGGGCGGCGGCAGCAAGATACAGAAGTTTT
>JANLZY010000018.1:0-2654 GCA_031359365.1 Methylotenera sp.
GAAAAACTTTCAGATGCGGTTAAACAGGCAGATTGCGTCATTGTACCCATACAACCATCGGCCTTTGACATAGGCGCCACCACAGACTTTTTAGACTTACTCGCTGAAGAAAAAGCCATTCGCAAGAATAAAACCTTTGTAGCCTTGGTCGGCATGCGCGTCAATAGCCGCACAAATGCGGCAGCGACACTTGCAGAGTTTATGGAGCAAACAGGCTTTCCAATACTCACTTACCTTCGTAATGCACAGGTATACGCCACAGCCGCAGAACTCGGTGCCAGCTTATTTGATATGCGCCCTTCACTAGTTGCTCAAGATATTGAGCAATGGGCGCCATTGCTAGATTGGGTGAATGAAACGACAGCTGATGAAAGGTAGGTCAATTTAACTTCATGAGCTTGCCTCATGAAACTCCCGAATATTCTAATATTAAAGAGTAATAGTGATAAAACTAGGCAAAGATTGAACTTGTAGGTTATCCAATTTTACAATGGCTTTACTGCACCACAACTTGCATTAATCCACTTACCGTTGATATCAGCCCGCTCGTTCACTGGCGTGCCTTGGGCTTCACCAGTGAAATTAGTTTGTCCTGTAAAAGCCTCAGGCGTTGTAATGATACCTTCAGCTGTTCCATTGCCCTTAAGATCGGGGCTGGTACAAACAAAGTCTACTTTGTAGTTATTGCCGCTACGGGTCGCATTCTTAGAGATGCAGCCTAATTGCGGTTGATAAAAATTAGGCAGCATTTTTTGGTTCGCCATCTCTTGTGTGATGCATGCTTGAGAAACTGCAGCGCCATTTTCAATTTGAGGCATTTCAAACCCGTAATCTTTGGCTAAATCTTTAATGCTTTGCATTTGGTCTGGCGACAGGTGCTGTGCCAGTAGCAACAAATCAGACGTGGTGGTGATTTGCCATAATCCAGGTCGCATGTTGGTCTCTGCTGCGTTTGCTACAGGCGCTAATAATGAAGCTATTATGGTCAAACCTACTAGAGTTTTGTGCATTGAGTCTCCTAGGCAATGTGTGACATACACTTTCTTGGAGGCGGCATACTCAAGTTTAGTTCAGCGCAATTGAGTTTCAGGC
Organism: Methylotenera sp.; assembly: GCA_031359365.1. Classification (GTDB taxonomy): domain Bacteria; phylum Pseudomonadota; class Gammaproteobacteria; order Burkholderiales; family Methylophilaceae; genus Methylotenera. The sequence continues at coordinate 1,093 of JANLZY010000018.1, forward strand.
TGACATTACCCAAAATCTAAAAGAACAGAAATTTTACTGCCGCAGAAGTTGGCACTATAAATGTCGCCGTTACAAATATGGCTGTAAATATGGCACGCAAGAATTTGTTAGACTCGAAATATGCGATTTTTAACCGACCTTTACGGTAGTTTTGGTATGTAATCATTTAAATCTCCTAAAGAAACTTTTGATTTCTTGGTTGTTGCAAATGAAGTGGATAACTTCAATAAATGCGTTAAGGAAAAAATAACTTTAACAGAGTTTTATGTCAGATATATGTATAACAACTCAATATGTAAATCTTAATTTCACACTACTTTTGATTACTTGGTTAAAAGTAATAATATAGTTGAGATAACTTAAATTAGGACGATTGATATGAGCAACCTTATCACTTCACCTGTCACAGCGCTGTTAAAAAATAAAGGCATTGCTTTTGATGTGATAGAAATTCCATTAACCGAAGATAAAAAACCTGTTCGGAGTCTTGAAGAGTTACTGTTGAAGCAAGGCGTTGATCCACAATCTGTTGTAAAAAGCGTGCTATTCAAAACAGCATCAAACAAGTTTGTTTTACTAGCTGTTGCGGGCGGCGGCCGTGCAGATTGGGGCGTGTTACGTAATCATTTGAATGAGCGTAAGTGTCGCATGGCTGAATTTGATGAGGTATCAGAAGCCACAGGCTATGTTGTTGGTGCGGTTCCACCAATTGCACTGCCAGAGTCAATTCAAATTTTAGTAGATAACAGTATCAAAGACTATGAAACAGTAGTGATTGGTAGCGGCGTTCTTGGGTTTGCTTTATCTCTGAAAGGTACCGATTTACTTAAACTGTTTGGTAATGCTGAACAAGGATTATTCACAAGCTTGTGAGTAACTAGAGGTACGCGCATTTCCATTTAAATACATCAGGCAAGGTGTATAACTTCAATGTTTGTTTGTGGCCTGTTTTGTACCAACCCACAGGTACATGGTGCGATTTGGTGACAGGTTTATGTAAATATGGTTTGTGGCTACTACCAAAATAAAACCTGTTTTTTGGTGCCCCCGACACGAATCGAACGTGTGACCCTCCCCTTAGGAGGGAAAAAATACAAATAATTTAAAACCTATATTTGACGGTACTTACAAAGAGTTTTAGAATCACTAGAAACTACTTTGGAGACAAATCGGAGACACTATTCGATTTAAAGCATTATGGCAACATTTCAAATAAGGGATAATGGAAAAATTACCGTGAAGGTTCGCCGTCACGGGAAAAATGTCTCTGAAACTTTCTTAAACAAATCAAATGCTGAAGCGTGGGCAAGAAAAACTGAAAGCTTAATTGAGCAAGGACTCTGGACTGATACTTCCAAAGCTAAAAGTACAAACATAAAATCTTTGATTGAAGATTATCGAAAAGAAATACTTCCAAAACTGAACGGCCATGGCGTGAGTTCTGCATTAAATATCCTTGAAGAGCGCCTTGGTCATCATAAGGTCTCTTACTTAACGAATCAGCACATATCTGATTATAGAGACAATAGATTAAGGGAAGTAGGTAATGAAACTGTTCGTAA
>JANLZY010000369.1:0-4592 GCA_031359365.1 Methylotenera sp.
GACCCTGATTATAACCGTAAGGCACGGTAACAATAAAGCAGCCAGCCGCATGCGCCGCCGCTATATCAGTTTCTGAATCACCCACTAACATTGCCTCAAAAGTATGAACGTCTAGCTTGGCACAAATATGCTGCAATTGCATAGGATCAGGCTTCTTTTTTGGCAAACTATCACCAGAAACCACAATCTCGAAAAACTCTGCCAAGCCGCTTTTTTGCAACAAAGGCAAAGTGAATTTTTCAGGTTTATTGGTCACACAAGCTAGCTTTAAGCCTTTATCACGCAAGGCTTGTAAGCCCTCTACTACGCCATCATACGGCTTACTATCCGTTACATTATTTGCATAATGTGCGAAAAATAACTTCTCCGCTTGCGCAAATAATGCCGCATCAGGCTCATCATTCAAGCGACTAATATCCAACTGACTTTTCAAGCAGCGCTTAATAAGCACCGCCGCGCCTTCACCTATATAACTTTCAACTTGCTTTGCAGGCAGCGCTGACCGATTTAAATCAGCCAGCATTAAGTTGATTGCCGATGCGATTTCTGGCGCACTGTTGATTAGCGTGCCGTCAAGATCCAGCATGACGGCCTTTACTCTAAACATGGCTAATTAACTTAAATGCAAAAAATTCAAACAGCAATGCACCGATATTTGAATTTTTAAACAGTGGCTAATGCAGCGCGCATTTCGCCAACTACTGTGTTGTAACGATTTTTATCAGCATCGTTACCTTTAGTGAAAATCGCGCTACCAGCTACAAATGTATCGGCACCTGCACGTGCGATTTCTGCGATATTTTGCGCATTCACGCCGCCATCCACTTCTAACCAAATTTGACGGCCTGTTTTTTCGTAGTAAGCGTCAATTCTAGCGCGCGCTAATTTCAACTTTTCTAGCGTTTCTGGAATGAATTTTTGGCCACCAAAACCAGGGTTCACAGACATCAATAAAATCATATCTACTTTGTCCATCACGTGGTCTAAATAGCTCAATGATGTGGCTGGGTTAAATACCAAGCCAGATTTACAGCCTAAATCGCGAACCATTGCAAGGCTGCGGTCAATATGCTCAGAAGCTTCTGGGTGGAATGTGATGATGTTCGCGCCAGCTTTAGCAAAGTCAGGAATAATACGATCCACTGGTTTTACCATTAAATGCACGTCAATCAACGCGCCTGCATTTTTTGAAATTTCACGAATCGCTTCACAAACTAAAGGTCCGATCGTCAGGTTAGGCACGTAGTGATTATCCATCACATCAAAATGCACTAAATCTGTACCTGACGTAATGACATCTTCGATTTCTTGGCCTAATTTAGCAAAGTTTGCAGAAAGAATACTAGGGGCAATTCTAAAAGTTTTATCCATGACGAAAATCCAAAAGTCCAAAAAATTAAGTAATAAGTCGTTATTTTAACGCGATTTTACACTTTTTGGATATCAGCCTTGCTTAACATAAGCCAATACATCAAAATTACGCTTATGCAGCTATATGTAATCGGCGTCAACCACACGACCGCACCCGTTCAGATTAGAGAAAATGTCGCTTTTAACAGCGAACATCTAGGTAGTGCCTTGCGCGAACTCACCTCACATGATGCAACTGAAGCGGCGATACTATCCACATGCAACCGTACAGAACTCTATTGCAGCGCAGAAAACTCTGATAAGCCGTTGCAATGGCTATCGCACTATCACAAATTAGATACTAGTAGTATTCAACCTTATATCTACACCCTACCAAATGATGAAGCGGTAAAGCATGCTTTTAGGGTGGCGTCTGGCTTGGATAGCATGGTGTTAGGCGAGGCGCAGATTTTGGGGCAATTCAAGCAATCCGTTAAAATCGCCCAAGATGCAGGCACGCTAGGTACCTTGTTACATAAGCTCTTTCAACGCACTTTTGAAGTCGCCAAAGAAGTGCGTACCAACACAGACATTGGCGCAAATTCCATTTCAATGTCCGCGGCTGCAGTTAAGCTGGCTCAACGTATTTTTGGCGACATCAGCCAGCAAAAAGTGTTGTTTATAGGCGCGGGCGAAATGATAGAGCTGTGCGCAGATCACTTTGCCGCACAAAAACCTAAAAGCGTGATGGTCGCCAATCGCACGCTGGAACGCGGCACCGCTCTAGCAGAAAAAATTTCTTCGCAAGGCATTAAAGCACAGGCCATTCTGCTAAATGACCTGCCAGATCGCTTTGCTGAATTTGATATTGTGATTACCAGCACCGCCAGCCAATTGCCGATTGTAGGCTTAGGCATGGTTGAGAGCGCGATTAAGGCACGTCGTCATCGCCCGATTTTTATGGTCGATCTGGCTGTACCGCGTGATATAGAGGCTGAAGTTGCGCAGCTTGATGACGTGTTTTTATACACGGTTGATGATCTGGCGCAAGTAGTGACCGATGGTATGGCCAATCGTCAGGAAGCTGCCGTAGATGCTGAAGTGATTGTGACCGCTCGCGTTGAAAATTTTATGCAGTGGATGAAAAAGCGCGACACGGTGCCCACCATCAAAGCGCTACGAGACCAAGCGGAAGCCACTCGCCAAATGGAGTTAGAAAAAGCGCTCAGGCTCATTCAAAAAGGCGAAAGTGCAGAAAAAGTGTTAGAAGCACTTAGTAACGCACTGACCAATAAATTTCTGCATGCCCCAAGCCACGCTTTGAATCAAGCGCATGGCGATGAGCATGCCAAGCTGGAAGATGTGATTAAGCAGCTTTACCACATCAAAAGCTAAATCTTAAAATTAAAGCAATTCTCTAAAGAGTAACCCGTATGAAACCAAGCATGATTAGAAAACTCGCCACTTTGAGCGAGCGTTTAGAAGAAATTAACCGCCTGATGAGTTCTGAGGGTGTGACCAACAACATGGACAATTATCGCAAACTCACACAAGAGCATGCGGAAATCACACCTATCGTTGAGCAATACCACCTGTTTGAACAGGCTGAGGCCGATATCAAAGAAGCTCAATCGATGTTGAGTGACCCTGATATGAAAGAGTTTGCGCAAGAAGAAATTGAAGCTGGTAAAGAAAAGTTAGAACAAGTTGAAAAGGCATTACAAGTACTGCTGTTGCCGAAAGACCCAAATGACGATAAAAATATCTTTTTAGAAATTCGTGCAGGTACGGGCGGTGATGAATCAGGCTTGTTTTGTGGCAATTTATTCAGGATGTACTCAAGATACGCCGAAAAACAAAAGTGGAAAGTCGAAATTATGTCCGCCAATGAAAGTGAAGTCGGCGGCTACAAAGAAATTATCGCCAAAATTGAAGGCTACGGCGCATATTCCAAAATGAAATTTGAAAGTGGCGTGCATCGCGTACAACGCGTGCCAGACACAGAAACACAAGGCCGCATTCATACTTCAGCTTGCACGGTAGCCGTGTTGGCTGAGGCGGATGAAGTAAGCGACGTGGTGATTAACCCAGCCGATATTCGTATTGATACCTACCGCGCCAGTGGTGCGGGTGGTCAACACATTAACAAAACCGACTCTGCCGTGCGTATTACCCATGCGCCAACAGGCATTGTGGTGGAGTGCCAAGAAGGCCGCAGCCAACATGCCAACAAAGCGCAAGCCATGGCCGTACTCGCCGCACGCATCAAAGCTAAACAAGTTGATGCGCAAAATAGCGCAATCGCCAGCGAACGTAAAAGCTTAATTGGCTCAGGCGACCGCTCAGAACGCATACGCACCTACAACTACCCGCAAGGCCGCATCACCGACCATCGCATTAACCTCACGCTATATAAGATTGATGCTATTACCGAAGGTGATATGGATGAATTGATTGGCGCATTATCGGCTGAGCATCAGGCTGATTTATTGGCGAGCTTGGGTGAGGATAATTAGTTATCGGGCTGAAGCCCGACCTACAAGGTGAGATTGCTGGGATGAGTCTTGATTGTTTGCAGGGTAACTTTGTAGGTCGGGTTTTAACCCGACGCATTTAATTTACGCGAATAAAATACAAGTCTATCAATGGCATATAGTAGTTTACGTAAAGGTCGCTTCTCACAAACTGGCACGGTATATCACATTACTACTGTCACAAAAGACGGAGCGCCTTACTTTTCATCGCTTGAGTATGGCAGAAAAGTGGTTATGCAATTAGCAAAGTTACAGGCTGAAGGTAGAGCGGAAACGCTTTGTTATGTGCTAATGCCAGACCATCTACATTGGCTTATGGTGCTGCATGATGGTGAATTAGCAAAAATAATGCAGTTATTAAAAGGACGTACTGCTCACGCGATTGGTCATGCGATTTGGCAAGATAATTACCACGACCATGCGGTGCGGGATGATGAAGACTTGCGTAGCATGGCACGTTATATTGTGGCAAATCCATTGCGCGCCCAGTTAGTTGAACATATTGGTGATTATCCTTTGTGGGATGCGGCCTGGCTAGACGAGACATTATTGGGCTAGATTTGGTTAAGTAAATTATCGGGTTAAAACCCGACCTACAGAGTTTTATTTATTAAATATGTCAGCCAAGTAGGGTGGGCAACTTGTTTGCCCACGCGTTAGATTTTTATTGATACATTGCACCGCGTGGGTAACAAGTTACCCACCCTA
>JANLZY010000055.1:0-1980 GCA_031359365.1 Methylotenera sp.
CCCACTTACCCAGCCATCATCACCAATCGAATATATATAAACTCCTGAGATTTGTTTATCTTTCGATGCTCCAAAACAACTTTTAACGGCAACAGAGGCATTAACGGTAACGGAGCTATTTTCGAGTACGCAATCAAGACCAAATTCGTTTGTTTGTACGGCCTGTTTAAACTCTCTCGATTCTTTATCTTTTCTATATGCGTCATTTGTGAAATCAATATCATCTAAATTACCCAGAGAATGAATCTGCACCTTGACTTGATTTATATCATCAAACTCTGAATCCTTTGCTCTATCCGTTGCCTTAACCTTAGCCCCATTCAACATTAAATTAAACTCCAATGGGTGTCCTAAAGGGTAGCCTAATGGCCCTTTTTCTACTTCCTCTTCACTGATAGTTGGGAATTTTTCTGGTTCATAATCAACCGGAAATTGCCCTACATAACGCTCTTGTTCAGGATTGTAAAACTCATCTTCACATCCAGCGCATGTATTTGGTATATGCTCACGCCGTTGTCCTAACTCGGTTCTTATGATGAGCGATGGGCTGAGCCGCCATGTCACCACCTCACCCTCTTTTGGAATGACTGCATCTTTTCGCATACAAGCACTCGTTAATAGCACCGTTATTATTAATATTAAGGTGATGAACTGCCTAATCATTGAATCTGCCTTTGCTAAATTAATTCGCGTAAGTAATAAGCATTTAAGTTTTTTAAACAAAGTTACCCGCACTTTGCATCATAACCGTGTGTAAAAGCTTGCTTGTGTAACGTGATTTAGTGAAAATTTTTCATCAAAATATCATGGCGTATTCTCATTAAGCTACGCATAAGTTATTTAAAAAATTCTGCCAATTCTTCAATTGCGCTTAATTATTCCCATAAATACTTTGTACTTTTAATTTAGCCTTGCTTTAAGTAAGGTTTTTATTGTGTAAGTATTTAGTAAAAAAGCTTTTTAATCATACGATTAGCGCGTAAAATGCCCAAACTTTAGAATTTGTAGCGAATACCTTGGAACAATACACAACAATGCTCGCAAAGCCCATTCACAGCTATCGCCCTTACTGGGCGAAGCGGTTTGGTGCTGCGCCGATTTTACCTATGTCTCGTGCCGAGATGGACGAACTTGGCTGGGATAGTTGCGACATTATTTTGATTTCTGGTGATGCTTATATTGATCATCCAAGTTTTGGTATTGCTTTAGTCGGACGTTTGCTAGAGGCTCAAGGTTTTCGCGTGGGCATTATCTCCCAGCCAGATTGGCAAAACGCTAACGCTTTTAAAGCACTAGGTAAGCCTAACCTATATTTCGGTGTGACTGCTGGCAATATGGATAGCATGGTGAATCGTTACACGGCGGATAGAAAAATTCGCAGTGATGATGCTTACACACCAGATGCTGCGCCAAATAAACGTCCAGATCGTGCTGTGCTAGTTTACTCGCAACGCTGTCGCGAAGCCTATTCAGATGTGCCTTTGATTATTGGTAGTATTGAGGCCAGCTTGCGCCGTATTGCGCATTACGACTACTGGAGTGATAAAGTTCGCCGCAGCGTCTTGATCGATTCTAAAGCGGATATCTTGCTTTACGGCAATGCAGAACGCGCTTTAATCGAGTTAAGCCACCGTATTGCTAAAGGTGAAAAAGTAGCGGATATTCAAGATATTCGCGGTACCGCTTTTTTGCGTAAAAAGATTCCAGAAGGTTGGAGCGAGATTGAAAGTACAAAGCTAGACCGCCCAGGCACAGTTGAAAAACATGTTGACCCATATGAAATGAAAATGGGTAAGGCTGATGCAAGTTGTGCAACAGATGAGAACAATGCCAAACCCACTCTACCTGAAGGTACGAAAGCGATTGAAATCGTACGTAAGCCTAAAGCAGATCGCGCTAAACAGGTTGTTCGTTTGCCAGATTATGAAGCTGTGGCTCAAGACCCAGTGTTATATGCGCATGCTTCGCGAGTGTTGCACT
>JANLZY010000063.1:0-2289 GCA_031359365.1 Methylotenera sp.
TGCTGGCGGCATGCCGTATTCCAAAGCACGAATAAAGTCCGCATCATAGAACATTGCCTCATGGTCACCCGCTTCTTTGGCTTTCATTTGCGCATGGAAGCGTGCAGCTTGGTCTTCAGCATCGTTCAGTTCGCTGAAACCATTTGCAATTTCGCGGCCAGTCACAAACAACTCAAAACGCTCTGTAATTTCTGGGTTTTTGTCTGATGCACGCGCTAATGGTGAAACTTCAACTGGGTAATCAATAATATAAGTCGGCTCCCACAATTGGCTTTCAGCAGTTTCTTCAAATAAGGCCAATTGCAATGCGCCTAAACCAGCATGGTCAAAAGGTTTTGTACCATGTTTTAAGATTTCAGCACGCAAGAACGCTGCATCATTTAACTGCTCAAGCGTGTATTGCGGTGCGTATTTTTGAATAGCGCCAACAATCGTTAAGCGTTGGAATGGCTTGCTTAAATCTAGCTCACGACCTTGGTATTCCAGCACCGCAGTGCCGCGCGCAGCGATGGCTGCAGTACGAATACAGTTTTCAGTAAAATCCATCAACCATTGGTAATCAGTATAAGCGGCATAAAATTCCATCATGGTGAATTCTGGATTATGGCGAACGCTCAAACCTTCGTTACGGAAGTTGCGGTTCACTTCAAACACACGCTCAAAACCGCCCACAACTAGGCGTTTCAAATATAACTCTGGTGCGATACGCATGTACATTTGCATATCTAAAGCATTGTGATGCGTAATGAATGGCTTAGCTGAAGCACCACCCGGAATCGGGTGCAACATCGGCGTTTCAACTTCTAAAAATTCATTTTGAATCATAAAATTACGAATCGCAGAAACAACTTTGCTACGTGCAACAAAAGTCGCCCGCGTTTCTTCGCTCGTAATTAAATCAACATAACGTTGGCGATATTTAACTTCTTGATCTTGCAAGCCGTGGAATTTCTCTGGCAACGGGCGTAAAGATTTTGTCAGCAAACGAATTTCAGTGACTTTGATTGAAAGCTCACCAGTTTTAGTTTTAAACAGATAGCCCGTTGCACCTAAAAAGTCACCCAAATCCCAATGTTTAAATTGCTCATAAACTTCTTCGCTGATCATGTCTTTGGCTACATACAACTGAATGCGGCTACCTGCATTTGCGCCGCTGCCATCTTGTATGGTCGCAAAGCTAGCCTTACCCATCACACGCTTCAACATCATACGACCGGCCACTACAACGTTAACTGGCGTTGCTTCAAATGCCTCATTTTCTTGATTAGCATAGGCTGCAATTAAATCAGCTGCTTTATGTTGCGGCTTAAAATCGTTAGGGAACGCTATGCCACCTGTGGCTTCACGGATGGATTTCAGCTTCTCACGACGCTCTGCAATTACATGATTTTCGTCTACGGCGACTACTTCATTATTTTGCTGGTTATTCTCTTGGCTGCTCATTCTTAAACTCCCTGCTTCAAACTGACTTGTATAAATGGGTCAAGGTCGCCATCTAGCACGCCTTGCGTATTACCAATTTCTACATTGGTACGTAAATCTTTAATGCGGCCTTGGTCTAACACATAAGACCTGATTTGATGCCCCCAACCAATATCGGTTTTAGCATCTTCAAGCGCTTGTTTGTCTGCATTACGCTTGTTTAGTTCTAGGTTGTACAGCGCGCCTTTAAGCATATTCATCGCTTCATCGCGGTTACGATGTTGTGAGCGGTCATTTTGACATTGCACCACAGTATTAGTCGGTAGATGGGTAATACGCACGGCAGAATCGGTTTTGTTAATATGCTGACCACCTGCACCACTGGCGCGATAAGTATCGATACGCAAATCGGCTGGGTTAATATCAATTTGAATTGAATCATCGACTTCAGGGAAAATCTGCACACTTGCAAATGAAGTGTGGCGTTTGGCGTTGCTATCAAACGGCGATTTACGAACTAAACGATGTACACCATTTTCGGTTCTTAAAGTACCGTAAGCGTAATCGCCAGTGACCTTAATTGAGGCGCCTTTGATGCCTGCCACATCGCCATCAGACTCTTCTAGCACTTCGACTTTAAAGCCTTTGCGTTCACAATAACGAAGGTACATACGCAGCAGCATGGCCGCCCAATCTTGCGCCTCTGTACCACCACTGCCTGATTGAAATTCGATAAAACAGTTATTTGGATCTAACTCGCCAGAAAACATACGGCGGAATTCCATCTCTGCGACCTGTTTTTCTACAGCTTGTGAATCGGCATCTACACTTAATAGAGTGTCATCGTCATTCTCTTCACGCGCCATT
>JANLZY010000078.1:0-2443 GCA_031359365.1 Methylotenera sp.
TATATGCTATTTGAACCCGCTGTTGGTTACTATGGTGGAAGCTGGCTGGGTTATGGTTTAGGCACAGTTTCTGCCGCTTTAGTATTCTGGATGGCATGGTATGGCGTGCGCAAGCGCCGTTACCGAAGCAGCGGCTCAACACAAGGATGGTTATCAGCTCACATTTACCTAGGTACAGCACTCACAGTCACAGCCACGCTCCACAGTGGCTTTCATTTTGGTATCAATGTTCACAGTCTTGCTTATGGTTTATTAATTATCGTCGTTGTCAGCGGTTTTTTTGGCAATTATGCATACATGATTTACCCACGCCTCATGACCGAAAATATGGGGGAAGATAGCCTGGATGGCCTGTTGCTGCGTATTGCAGAAACAGATAAGCTCGCCCGCCAGATTGCTTTAATCATGCCAGACGACATCAACTTCACGGTAGATCGCGCCTGCCGAGAAACCTATATTGGCACAGGTTTGCTGGAACAACTAAGAGGCTATCAACCAGATTGCCCAACCGCTGTTGCAGTTGAAAAGCTCACGGTGCTTGGTAACCATTTAACGGGTGAACAACGTAAGTTATACCGCGAGCTATACTCCATCATGGTGAGGCGACAATCTTTAGTGAAACGCGCCAGACAAGATTTAATGTACCGCGCCAGACTTGGCTTTTGGCTTTATTTTCACACGCCTTTTGCAGTTGCCTTATTAGCAGCCATGGTGGCGCACATTCTCGTTGTATTTCTTTATTGGTAAGTCATGATTAATTGCCTTTTAATCAAAATTTCACTTAATAAGCGCGGCATGCCCGTGCGTAGTTATCGTACGCTAACAGCTGAAGAACTATCAATCGGACGTGGTGCAGAATGTAGCATTCACCTACTCGACCCACGTATTTCAATGCACCATGCCATCATCAAACGCCTAGATGATGGCCAGCTTCATTTGGTTGCAGTCAATGGTGAGCTTGAAGTAGATGGCGCAATACTACCAAATATTGCACTTACGCATGGCGCGCAAGTGATGATTGGCCCTTTTCAATTAAAGGTCGAGCCTTCTCCACCAGATGTGAATATTGCGGTGTCGTTAACCTTAGTACATCTGTTACCAGACGATTTTCAAGACCTAAAATCACGAACACACGAACCGCTGAGAGGTGCCTCTGCCTTTAAGAAAAGATTAGCACTATCGCTAGTAGCGTTTATTGCACTTATTTTTCTAGCATTACCGTTAGCACAAAATCTGATTCCTAGTCTCCATGCAACTATGGCAAAGCTACCTTTAGGCTTCGACCGCGCATGGAGCCCCGGACATATTTCTAATTCACACCTGCACTTTGGATCGCAATGTTCTAATTGCCATGAAGTATTAACGCAGCAAGTGACAGACAAAGCCTGCATAAAATGTCATCAAAACATTGCGCCACATATTGCCAATCCAAAGTTACAAGAGCGAGTATTTAATCACAACAAACTGTTCATGGATGGCATACGCTGCGCTGAATGTCACCGTGAACACAAAGCGCCATATCCACTGGCACGACAAGATAATAGTACCTGTGTTAGGTGTCATGGCAATATTAAGGCGGTCGATAGTAATACCAAGTTACCAAACATTCATGATTTTGATCGCGATCACCCTGCTTTTAAACTCACGTTTTTAACAGGTGATAAAGAGAAGAAAATTGAGCGTATTCCTCAAACTGATAAAGCACGATTAGTCGAAAAATCAGGTATCAAATTTCCGCACTCCCAGCACTTTGGTAAAGTGCAAGGGCCAAATGGTATTTGGGATATACGTGAAATGACGTGTACTAATTGCCATCAACAAGAAGGCAAGGAGATGCGCTTTAAACCAGTATCTTATAATCGCGATTGCGTAACGTGTCATGCTAACCAGCTAACAATGGGCCCGCCAGAGGCGCTCATCACTGTACCGCATGGCTCAGAGCAAAACGTGATGAATGCACTAAAAGCACAAGCACCTAAACAAGTTGCGCACTATTCAGAATCTTTAAAAACCGACGGTTGCGCATATTGCCATGAAATCAATGATTTTAAAACCGAAACCAAGCTTATAACTAAGACCATACCAAAAGCCGATTCTAAGATTAAGACTAATCCTGATAATAGTTTGCCATGGCACATAACACCTTTAAATATCAACCAAGATTGGTTCAGTAAAGCACATTTTAATCACGCTTCGCATCAAACTCAAAAGTGTCAGTCTTGCCATGCTGTAGAAGAGTCAGACTCCAGTGCAGATGTTGCCATGCCTGATCGCCAATCATGCTTACGCTGCCATTCTGGTAACAGCCCAAAACCTAAACGTATTGCGAGTAGCTGTATGTCTTGCCATGACTTTCATGACTCACACGAAATGCATGAGTCTTTACCAGAACAAAAGTAAATCTACAGCTTAATCATCGGCGATTGAACCGCTAAAATTTAGA
>JANLZY010000096.1:0-3780 GCA_031359365.1 Methylotenera sp.
CTCCAACAGTAATAAAGGTGATGCCTATAATACGTAAAGGATCTAACATTTCTTTAAAGATCAACCTGCCAGCAATCATTATGGCTACAGTATTGAACCCACTAAGCAATATACCAAGCGACAATGGCAGCATGGAAAGCAAAACTAACCACAACACAAACTCTAAACCAAAGCAGAATATACCAACCCAGAGTGGCAAAGATGACAACATGCTTTTCCAACGCAGAAGTTCGCTTTCACTCTCGGTAACTGCTGCATGTTTGAACGCAATATGCCCTGTAGTATCAACAACGATATTCAATAACCAAACAAAAATGGCGAGTGTAGACAAAAGGAATTTACCTAGCTAAGGTTAATATGATGCTTAATATTTTTTGTTGAAATGATAAATATTTCTTACCGCTTTGCACGGAAGAAACATCATCAGTTTAATTTTTTCAGAATCAAAGCAGCGCCTGTACCGCCAAACGCAAATGAATTTGACATAGCATATTCAAGCTTTGGTAATGTTTTAGAGTGATTAGGCACATAATCTAAATCGCATTCAGGATCTGGATGCGCTAGATTAATTGTAGGTGGCAGTGTGTTGCTATGCACTGCGAGCGTAGTGATGACTGCCTCAAGCGCGCCTGCCGCACCCATCAAATGACCATGCATAGACTTAGTCGAGCTGACGCTCAAATCATGCGCATGTGAACCAAACACCTTCTTAATAGAATTGGTTTCAGTAATATCATTTAGCTTTGTACCAGTACCATGCGCGTTAATATATTGAATTGCATTTGCGCTTAAACTTGCATCATTGAGTGCTGCTTGCATAGTAGCAGACTGCCCATTCACGGAGGGTTGTGTTATGTGGTTACAATCATTCGCAGCACCATAGCCTGCAACCTCTGCATATATCTTAGCGCCACGCGCGACCGCATGTTCATAAGACTCTAATACAAGCATCGCAGCCCCTTCACCAAGTACTAAGCCTGTGCGGTTTACCGAGAATGGCTTACAAGAGGCGCCAATATCACTGGGATCTTCTTCTGCCAGTGTTCTTAAGGCTTCCCATGCTTTCATCGTACCAAAGGTCAAGAGTGCTTCTGTACCACCAGCTAACATCACGTCAGCATATCCATGACGAATCAATCTAGAAGCTTCGCCAATAGCCACTGCGGATGAAGAACAAGCCGTAGAGAAAGTTTGATTAGGACCGGTGAGTTTATGCTCTAAAGCAATGGCCGAAGCCGCCGCATTATTCATACCCATTAGCACGGTAAAAGGCTTTAATCTACTCGCACCATCTTTAAAAAGTCTAACATAACCATCTTCCACAGATTGCGCACCGCCCATACCTGTTCCAAGATATATCCCCATGCGAGGTTTCAAGGCATCATCTATAGTTAAGTGGGCATCCTTAATCGCCTCTATACTAGTATGTAGCGCAATCTGACTAGTGCGATCCAACATTGAGTAAGTATGTTTAGTGAAGAAATCTTCAGGATTGAATTGAGCTTGCGCGGCTATTTTACAATCCATTTGATCTACAAATGGAGTATCTAAGCGCTTGATACCAGAAATGCCAGAAAATACATTTTTTGTTAACTCGGCAAGGCAATTACCGAGCGGTGACACGATACTTAAGCCAGTAATGACTACCCGTTGCGCATTTGACGAATAAGCCATATCTATTTTAAATTTCTGTTCTAAACTTTAAGGTTTCTGAGTAAGTATTAGCTGATGCACCAAGATTGCAACATCATGCAAGGTAGTAATGTTTACTTGGTCGTTAGGTACTTTAATTTTAAAGTAATCTTCCGCGCTAAAAATAATATCAAAGGTATCAAGCGAATCTAAACCTAGCTCTTGTAAATTACTTTCAGGCAGGATAGTCGCAATATCAATTTCCATTTTATCAGCAATCATTTTTGCTAATGCATTTGAAACTTCTTCAATACTTGGGTTTACTTTATCATTTGTTGTCATTATCTATTCACTTCTCAGCAACTTCTATGCAGCAATTAAAATTTTAGCGTTTGAAGTTAATATGTGTGCTTGTTCTTTGCAAAACTGAGCAGCACGCTTAGCAACATCATCTTTACGTTTGTCGAGCGTAAGCACATGATAAGTGTCATCGACAAAAAAGGTTTCTACAGTTTCGGATGAGATATTCGCTTGTGTGTAATGTGCGTTTTTAATACTAGCCATATCATCTTCTGTTGCATGAACAATTAAAGTTGGCACAATCACCTGTTTCAGCGCTTTTTTAGTCGCATTAATCAAACGCACACTTTCTAGAATCACAGTGGCTGGCGTTTTGAAATAGCCAATTTTATCTGCCGCCTGATTATCGCGATTTTCTAAAATAGCATGTACTAATGCACGCGTACGCTCATCTTTAATGCCATATGGAGAGGTTTCTTCCCAATGAACAAAATATTTAAGCGGTGTATAAAGAACCAGCGGTAATAAGATTGCCTGCTTTAATTTTGGTACGTTCCAGCCATCGTAAAAAAAAGTTGTTGAAAGTAGAATAACGCCAGCAACTTGATTGCCTTTTTTTGCCGCGAGTAAAAGTGCAATCAAAGCGCCCATAGAAAGACCTGCTACAAATACATGATCACACTCTTGTTTAAGTGCATCAAATGCCTTCTCAATTGACAAGTACCAATCATGCCATTTAGTAGCTGATAGCGCTTCGATGGTAGCACAATGCCCTGCCAGTTCAGGGCAAGCAACAGTGAAGCCCTTACGAGCAATCACTTTGCCAAACTGCTTCATCTCAGTAGGCGTACCCGTAAGGCCATGAACCAACAACACGCCTACACTACCTTTACGCTCGATAAAGCCGACAGGCCCCAACAGCTCATCAATAGTAGGTTTTCCTGAACTTGGCTTTTCAGTCCTATCGTACACGTGATTACTCATATCTTTATAGTACTCTTATGTTCAGCAACGATTACTTAGCGCCGCAGCGTTTAAGTAAAGATTCAAACAATTGGATACCTAGATCAATTTCTTCATTCGTAATCAATAACGATGGTGCCAAAGTAATTACATTCTTTTGATAGCCACCAATGTCTAGCACTAAGCCATACATTTTACCGCCAATATCAATATCACCTTTTAAGCCTTCGTTAAACATTTGGTCTGCTAATTGACGGCTGGCAGTAAAGCCATCATCAGTACATAATTCAATACGCAATGCCAAACCTAAACCACTGACATCACCCACACATTTCCAGCGCGATTTTAAACCTTCAATCGCTTTTAGAAAGTATGCACCACGTTCATTAACCTGCGCCTCAAAATCACCCTCAGCCGTCATTTTCAGCACTTCTAAAGCCACTGCTGTACCTAGCGGATTAGAGGCAAAAGTTGAGTGCGTAGTTCCTGGAGGAAATTTCTCTGGATTAATATACTCTTCCTTAGCCCAAATACCTGAAAGCGGATTTAAGCCGTTTGTAATCGCTTTACCGAATACAAACACATCTGGCACGATTCCAAAGTTCTCCCAAGACCATAATTTACCTGTACGGTAAACACCCATTTGAATTTCATCGGCAACAAGTAAGATATTACGTTTTCTTAAGCTTTCTTGGAGTTTAGCCATGTAACCTTCTGGTGGAATAATGTAACCTCCAGTACCTTGCATAGGTTCAATATAGAACGCCCCAAATTCACTCTCATTTGTTTTCACATCTAAAACTGATTGATATTCAGTTTCAAATAATTTTTCAAATTGTGAGTGACAATATGTATTGCATGTTTCCACTTTCATGTCATACGGAC
>JANLZY010000165.1:0-18224 GCA_031359365.1 Methylotenera sp.
GCTGCTACCTTGCAGTGGTCTTGATAAACAAAGCCGTGGCTGGGTTCCTTGCCATAGTGAGAAGCTTGTACATAGTGTTAATAAGCAATTACTTTTTGCTTTAGGTGTAGAGCAAAAGCTACTGCCTACCACTATCATCAATCGATTTGCCAAGGAGCGTGCGGCAGAGATTGAAGCGCAGCAAGGTTATAAGGTTGGTCGTAAAGAAATGAAGGAGCTTAAGGAATCCATCACAGAGGAGCTGTTACCAAGAGCATTCTCACTTCAGCGCACCACTTATGCATGGCTAGATACTGTGAATGGCTATTTAGTTATAGATGCAGCCTCATCAGCTAGAGTAGAAGAGCTATTAGAGTTGATGAATAAATCCCTAGATAACTTACCGTTTAAACAATTGCATACCGCAATTTCGCCAGTGGCCGCGATGACGGATTGGTTAGCTGGAAATAATGCACCAGCAGGCTTCACTATTGATCGTGAGCTGGAACTTCGTGCCACAGGTGAAAGCAAGGCGACTATTCGTTATGCAAATCATGAGTTAGAAGGTGAAGAGATTCTTAAGCATATCGCTTCCGGTAAACGCGTCACTCGATTAGGCTTAACTTGGAATGACAGAATTTCATTTGTCTTGACGGAGCAAATGCAAATCAAGCGCATTGAGTTCTTAGATATTATCAAAAATGAATCTAATGAAATGGCCGAAAATGCTGATGAGCTATTCGAGCTGGACTTTACGCTGATGACAGGAGAGCTTGCTAAGATGCTTACTGATTTGACTCATGCGCTAGGTGGCGAAGCTGGAGTTTCTTAAGCGATCTTTAACTTGTATAAGTGCTGGGTGGAACTAATTGTCAGATTAGCTGTAATATAAAGAAGCTAATCTGTCATTACTTACCAATTCAAATTGCCATACAATAAAAGCCCATGAACACTTATCCACTGCCATTATTTCCTCTGAGTTTGGTTATTTGTCCTGGGGGATTGTTACCTTTAAGAATATTCGAGGTCAGGTACTTGGATATGGTACGAAACTGTCTCAGGAATAAATCACCTTTTGCTGTTGTCACGGCCTTGCCAGAAGGTGAGACTGATACGCAGGGTAACTTTCCATTTGCAAATGTAGGGATGTTAGTAGATATTATCGATGCTGACGTCACTACCGTTGGGCTGATGATGATTCGTTGTGTAGGGCAGCACCGAGTCAATGTTGAGTCGTTCAAACAACAAAAAGACGGTTTATTGATTGGTGAAGTCAGCGACATTGCCAATGATCTTGAATTGCCTATTCCTGAAGATCTGCAAATGGCCAGTATCGGACTTCAGCGACTACTGGAGTCTTTAACTGAAGAAAATATCTCTATTGAGAATTTGCCTGTTATTGAGCCCTACCAGTTTGAAGATGCCTCATGGGTTGCGAACAGATGGGTTGAGTTGTTAGATTTGCCATTACTTCAGAAACAGCGCCTGATGCAACTTGATAGCCCCATTCTCAGGTTGGAGCTAATCCATGATATTTTGGATGCTGGCTCACGCAAACTAGCTTAGAGTCATCTGCATGGACAAGCTTAACATCGAGAATAGTTTCCATCTCGAATTCATTGCTTACTTCTCTATGCATTTAGAGAATCTGTATTGCGAAATGACCAATAGTAACAATACCAAGCAACGAGATCGCTACATGCAACTCATCGCTCATATCCAAGAAGCCTCTTTTGAGTCGGCCTATGAAAAGTACAAACACATCTCTTTGGCTGATACAGAGATTGAGAGCTTTACTGAATTAATGATAAAGATGGCTCAGCGACTGGCCAGAATTGATATGAATTTGCCGTTAGTTATTGAAGATTGAAAGATCAGTGCTTAGGCTTTACTTAGCTTTGCTGCACTATTTCAGGTGTTGCTCAGAGACTGTTTCTTTGCAGCCCAAATAAAGCTCTACAGATTCAAACAAATGTTCGCTCCCACACAGAAAGTTTTTTCAAGTTGGTTTATCTTTGCAATTGAAATTTAAAACAAATTGAAAGTGGATTATGAACATACTTTTTTTATCGTATAAAGAACAGTTAATCTTGCTGAAAAGTGCTTACTTTGATGCATTAGCATCCTACAATGAGTGCTACACCGAAGAGGCTTTATCTATGGTTTGTTCTTCAGAGGATGCCTATATGTCATTTATTGAATGCACGGTTGCCAGTAGTTTCTGAGATCATATTAGCGATAAGTCTAGTCATAATAAAACATATTAAATGTTAAAAAAGAGAAGAAATGATAAGGCCTAAATTATCCGTACTTGATCTTTCTCCAATTTCCGAGGGCAGTGATGCAGCTCAATCTTTTAAGCATACCCTTGACCTTGCTCAGCATGCCGAAAGGTGGGGCTATCATCGTTACTGGTTGGCAGAGCACCATGGAATGCCGGGGATTGCCAGCGCGGCCACTTCCATTCTAATTGGGCATGTAGCCGCAGGCACAACAAC
This sequence comes from Methylotenera sp., assembly GCA_031359365.1. Classification (GTDB taxonomy): domain Bacteria; phylum Pseudomonadota; class Gammaproteobacteria; order Burkholderiales; family Methylophilaceae; genus Methylotenera. The sequence continues at coordinate 2,478 of JANLZY010000165.1, forward strand.
AATTAGAGTGGGGGCTGGCGGTATCATGTTGCCAAATCACTCTCCTTTAGTCATCGCTGAACAATTCGGTACTTTAGAGTCATTATTTCCCAAACGAATTGACTTAGGCATTGGACGAGCACCAGGATCGGATCAAATCACAGCGGCTGCATTACGGCGAAATCTTGACTCAGCCTCAGATACATTTCCACATGATGTGATGGAATTGTTGGATTACTTTTCCTCAAAGCCAAAGGGGCCTGTAAAAGCCGTTCCTGGTGCTGGACTAAATGTCCCAATATGGATTCTTGGCTCCAGCTTATTCGGTGCACAACTAGCAGCAAGCTTAGGTTTACCCTATGCATTTGCCTCGCATTTTGCGCCTACTCATATGATGCAGGCACTTGAAATATATAGAAGCACGTTCAGGCCCTCACAATATTTGGATAAACCCTATGTGATGCTAGGATTCAATGTCTTTGCGGCAGATACAGAAGAAGAGGCAGTCTTTTTGGCTTCATCAATGCAACAGGCATTTATTAACTTGCGAAGTGGAAATCCATCCAAATTGCCACCCCCAATTTCTAATTTTTGGGATCAATTAAGCGGTGCAGAGCGAGCTATGCTTAATCAAGTTCTATCTTGTACCGCTATAGGTACTGCACAAAAGATATTGAATGAGATCTTAACTTTTATCGCCAAAACCGAGGCCGATGAAATCATGATTACCTCCCAGATTTTCGATCATGAAGCACGTCTTAAATCATATAAAATCACCGCAAACACTTACGCTAAATGGCTCCAGACGGACTCAATACCTAGCGTAGCTCCTACAACTCAAACATTGAATGTTTACTGAGGATCACAGACTGTGAAAAACTCAAAACAATCGCAGCTTATGCCTGATCGCCTGACTCCAAAGAAAGTGTGGTTTACTGTGGATTTAATACTGCATATGCACAGAAATATACTTAGCACCAAGATTTTGGGTCAACTATTCCCTCTGCTTTAAAAGCGGGTTTACAGAAAAGGTAACCTTGAAAAAGATTAATACCAAAGCTTAATAAAATGTCTCTTTCAGCGATTGTTTCTACACCTTCGGCAAGTACAATTACATTCAGCTCTTCACACATACGAGTCACTGCTTTGATAATTGTTTGGCGTGTCTTGCTCGTATCAACATCACGAATCAGATCCATATCAATTTTGATAATGTCAGGTTGAAAGTTAGCCAATAGATTTAGACCAGCGTAACCAGCACCAAAATCATCAAGAGCAGTTTTAAATCCTAACTTCTTGTATTCTGTCACGATGTTTAGGAGATGCTTTGTGTCCTGAACTATTTCTTGCTCGGTAAATTCAAAAATAATGTTGCTGGCTAGGAAGTTATATTTTTTTGCGGCCTCTAAAGTCGTGCTAATACATAGCTCTGGCCTGTATACCGCGTTAGGCATAAAGTTAATTGATAGCATTCCTTTAAGCTTTAATTCAGCCGCAGTTCTGACTGCTTTGACTCGACATGCTTGATCAAAACGGTATGTGTTGTCGTTGTTCACTTTGCTTAAAATAGTATGCGCGCCTTCTCCATTTGGCCCTCTAATAAGAGCCTCATGCGCGAATATTGTTTTAGTATTAATATCGACTATTGGTTGAAAAGCATATTCGAAGTCGAAATCCAATTCAATACTGTTTTTGCAGCCTACACATGGGGATGACGTGGTTTTAGGTCGATGATGAATCACCGATGTAGCAAAATTACTCATACAGGAGCCCTAAATAAAGATAACAAAACTAATCAAATGCCAAACAATTATATCTTTAAGACTAAGTTTTAAATCGGTAAAAAGAAGCAACAAATTAGCTTAATTCTAATGGCACAACCGCCGACTTAATCGGTTTTAGCGCACTGAATTAAAAGATGCATCAACAGCCAAAGACCTTACGTTTAGCCCGTAAGTTCTTTGTAACTGCAACAAATATTTTAATTTATTTTTAGCAGCATCGTTTTCTTGTCTCCTCCGCTGCTCGGCGCGGTAGCCGGGGGTCTAAGGTCAAAAGTGCTGAGGTTTCAACGTTAGTGGTTTATCCGTGAAGTGAAGACTGGAGAGTTCGCACGACTTCCAATTTTATCCAATAGAACCATACGTCATTAGACACCTATAAAATTAGACACCTATAAAAATTAATCTTTCAATGTTGCCATATCGATCACAAAACGATATTTCACATCACCTTTTAGCATACGTTCATAAGCTTCATTAATATCTTGAATGGCAATTACTTCGATATCAGACGTAATATTATGCTCAGCACAAAAATTAAGCATTTCTTGCGTTTCTTTGATACCGCCAATTAATGAGCCGGCAATTTGCCTGCGCTTGAATATTAAGTTAAATATACTAGGTGAAGGATGCGCATGTTCTGGCACTCCATTCAAGCACATGGTGCCATCGCGTTTTAATAGTTCAACGAATATATCTAGGTTGTGAGCCGCAGCCACTGTATTGAGTATGAAATCAAAACTCTTTAAGTGCGCTTGCATTTCATCTGGGTTTTTAGAGATGACAACTTCATCTGCTCCTAAACGTTTAGCATCGGCAATTTTGTCTGGAGAAGTGGTAAATAACACCACATGCGCACCCATGGCATGAGCAAGCTTCACCGCCATATGGCCAAGACCACCTAGGCCTACAATGCCTACCTTACTACCATGACCAACTTTCCAGTGTCTTAATGGTGAGTAGGTTGTAATGCCTGCGCACAATAATGGCGCTACTGCCGCTAAGTCTAATTTATCTGATATATGCAATACAAAGTGTTCATCCACCACTATTTGGTTTGAATAACCACCATATGTCATCTTGCCTGTATGCTTATCAGGGCTGTTATAAGTGAAAATTTCTTGATCACAATATTGTTCTAAACCATCGGTGCAATCTTCACAAACACCACAAGAATCTACCAAGCAACCAACACCCGCTAAATCTCCAACTTTGAATGCTTTGACATCTGCACCTACACTCACCACACGACCTACAATTTCATGTCCTGGAATGACTGGGTAAACAGCGTTTTGCCATTCGTTGCGTGCTGTATGCAAATCTGAATGGCATACGCCACAAAATAAAATCTCAATTTGTATATCTTTTTTACCTACATCGCGACGCTCAAAATTGAATGGCACTAATTTCTCTTTAGCAGAATGTGCGGCATAGCTGATTGCTTTATTCATTGATTACTCCTAATTAATTACTAAAACTCTTGCTTGTTTGGCTTAATGGCATCGATCAATAATGCGTTATCCCACTCAGTAAATACTATATGTTGTAGGGTTGGATGTCACGCAATTGAACCCACAACCAGTCGTCTTATGAGATGCTTTTTTGAAACTATCATTACTGATATTCAAATAACAAATTGCGCAACACCATCACTAAATGACCAGTCAATATCGTGGTTTTCAGTGATGGTAATCAACACATTGGCAGCAGGAATACCAGGGTTTGCTGCTAGATTCTCAGTGACCTTCTTGTAGAAAGCTTGTTTGGATTTGTTTGAGCGACCAGCTCTCATGACCAAATGCATCATCACTCGATCACCTTCACGGGTCTGCAGCTGCAGGCATTCTGGATCGAGTTGATGGATAATCTGATAACGGTCGTCATCAGGAAAACTCATGGTTTCAATTACCGCTGAGTTGATTCCATCGGCAACCGCCTTAATGTATGCAGGTGATTTACCTTTAAGTATCGAAATGTTCACAAGAGGCATGATTATTCTCCTATTGGTTTGCGTTCCAAACATGTGTACGAGCTAGCCAATGGCCTTCGGTGCTTAGTTCAAGCACACCTGTGGTAATGCCACCAAATGATGGAGTTTCACCGTTGGCTTCAGCACCTTGGGCACTCCATCGGGCAACCTGATAAATCATTTTATCGGAACCACCCACTTCGATAATCTCTAATGTGTGATTGTGGACTCCACCATCAATAAAGCTTTTAAATAGATTTTCGATTTCCGCATGGCCTACTAGCGTCACTCCATTTCCTGGAGAGAGTGTGGCATTTTCTTTGTAAAGTGCGGCTAAGTCTTGAACGTTACCGCTATTAAATGCTTTGTTCCATTCAGTGTTTATCGCTTCGATAATTGATTTTTTGTTCATATCTTACTCCTTATAATTTATTAAATAATTTCATCATCACAACCATATTGATTAGCTGGCTAACTATATGATCAAAAAAAGTTAGTCAAATACGTGACTTTGCTCTTTTATAAGCATTAACTGCATCAGCAGATTATCTCTTTGTTGCACAGGGATAGCGCCCATCATTTTCTTAACACGTGAGTAGTAATCAGGCATGACCTCATCCAGCTTAGCTTGGCCTGCTTCAGTCAGCTTTACCGAATAGCTTCTGCGATCAACATCACCCTCTTGGCGAGCTATCAGTCCATCCCTCAATAATCCGTTAATAAGGCCACTCATAGTGGCTCTACTCACTCCAGATTTGTCGGCAAGTTCAGATGGAGTCGTTGTCAGGTCATCTTCACGCATTAACAAAATTAATACCCACCATCTGCCTTGAAGCAAACCATGTGTGGCTAGAAAGCGATCTAAGGAATCGGAAAGCTCGGTGCCAATTCGAAGAATATTCAAGTAGTGAATAACTGAGTCAGAGTCCACTTCTGCATAACGCTCGGCGAATTTTCTGAGGACTTTTGCGTCTGGAAGATCTTTTAATTGAAGCATATTAGTTATTATAGTTAGCTGGCTAACTATGTCAATCACTATTAGATATTCTTCTGCCTTGCATCATTGCTTGTTTATTGCAAAACGCTTACGCCGTCATTCTCGCGTAGGCAGGAATCTAGTTTTGCTTATGGTCATGAGTCACTGTCTACGGCATAAGACTTTTAGTTAAGTAAATCAGAATTTAGCGTCAGATAATGATGTGAATAAATCCACAAGTAATTATCTGAACTTAGCTTCATAAAATTAAGGATTAATTAACTAGTCTTCAACAGCGCTTTTATATCTAGACAACCAATGAGCATAAGGTGGCGGTAGAACCCAAGCTGGATCTTTTTTACCTAAGACTTTTGCAGCATGATATGGCCAGTTTGGATTCTCCAAGTGAGCCCGCCCTATCATCGCTAAATCCAACTGTTCATTCCGTATCGCTTGATCGGCAAGTTTTGGCGTGCCAAATCCCCATGCAGAAGACACAGGTATCTGAGCTTCATTACGCACTCTCTGGGCGATAGGTGCCATGAATGCAGGTCCCCATGGGATATTTGTATCTGGTACGGTGAATCCAACGCTGACACTTAGCATGTCCAGCCCAAGTTGGCGCCACTCATTAACCAATTGAATGGATTCGCACATGGTTTCTTCATCTTTACCATCGAACTCCAGCACACCGAATCGTGCTGTTAATGGCAAGTTCTCAGGCCAGACAGCCCTAACAGCTGAAAGCGTATCACGTGTGAATCGGGTTCTATTCTGATAGCTACCACCAAATTCATCCGTGCGATGATTAGAGTGAGTAGAAGTAAAGCTCTGAGCTAAATAGCCATGAGCAAAGTGCATCTCTAACCATTCAAATCCAGCCTCTTTGGCGCGAAGTGCAGCGGCTACAAAATCACCTTGTACTCTTTTGATGTCATCAATGGTCATTTCACTTGGCACACGAGGCAGATCGCCACCAAAGGCGATGGCAGATGGTGCTATTGGCTGCCATGCACGAGCATCGCCAGCGGCGATATGGTCGTCGCCTTCCCAGGGCACATTAGCACTTGCCTTACGGCCAGCATGTGCAATTTGGATGCCTGGTATAGCACCAGCCGCTTTGATTGCTGCCGCGATTTCACGCAGTTGTTCGGTTTGAGCATCGTTCCATATCCCCAAGCAGTTTGGGGTGATGCGCCCCTCTGGTGATACGGCTGTTGCCTCTACGATGACTAGACCGCTTCCGCCGCGTGCCAGACTTGCATAATGTACTTTGTGCCAATCGTTCACTAGGCCATCTTCAGCCATGTATTGGCACATAGGAGGAATCGCAATTCGATTTTTTAATGTGACGTCTTTTAATTGAAAGGAAGAAAATAAATCTGCCATGGTGATCCTCTTGTTTGATAGTTAGGTAATGGCTAGTAAATTAAGCCAACTTTATTATTCCAATGTTCCAATATAATCGAACATTGGAATAATATCAAGGGATGTGGTAAATTTTGTCTATGAGACAGATTAAACACCCCGCCATGGAGCAAGTAGAGTTGATTGAAATTCTCTATGCGCTAGCAGACCCTACACGCATGGAAATTGTTGTTCGCCTCGCCAAGGCAGGCAGAAAGTTAACGTGTGGGGAGCTTGACCTGAATCGACCCAAATCAAGCATGTCACATCACTTCAAAATATTACGTAGCGCGGGCCTTGTTGAAACGGTGGTGGATGGCACTGAGCACATGAACTCTTTAAGGCTAGAAGAGATCGAGCAGAAATATCCAGGTGTTCTGGAGTCTGTACTCAAAGCCACACAAGCTTCTGTAGACCCTGACTCTCATTAGAAAGAATGTTACCTAGAGTTAATGTGTTAGCTAACTTTCTGTGACTCTATTGGGTCGTCTATCGGCAGAAACAATCTGAAGCGTGGTCATTTACAATGCCTACGGCCTGCATCCAAGCATAAACAATGGTTGGACCGACGAATTTGAATCCGCGACGTTTCAACTCTTTCGATATTTCTTCAGAAAGAGGCGTCATGACAGGAGCACTTGATCCGTTGCCATGGAGTACTTTTCCTTCAGTGAAAGACCAACAAAAGTCACTAAAGCTTTCGCTGCGCGCCAACATTTCACAATAAATTTTAGCTCCATTGATAGTCGCTTCAATTTTAGCGCGTGCGCGAATGATTCTCTCATTATTCATGAGTCGATTAATGTCATTTTCATTGAAATTTGCAACTTTCACGGGGTCAAAGTTTGCAAAGGCTTGACGGAATGCCTCACGTTTTCGCAGCACCGTAATCCAAGCCAAGCCAGCCTGAAACCCTTCCAGCATCAGCATTTCCCATAGCATGCGAGAGTCTCTTTGCGGAACACCCCATTCACTATCGTGATACGCTTGCATAAGTTCGCTACTCTGAGCCCACGTACAACGTTTTTGGTACTTAGTTTCAGCTGAATTTAAGTGTTGACTCATTTTTTAACCTGATGCTTTAGAATGTATAAATTAATTGTAATAGAACCAGTGAATTTAGAGGTGAATAGATGCCGATTTGTAGCACTTGCTTTGGGGCGGTTTTAAAGATTTTAAAAACCCCTAAAACCGATACAATTTATATGTGTTCTCCAGACTGAGTTGCTTACAGCAGATGATAAGAATTTGACAGCTGATAATGCAACCTTAATCCTCATCACGAATAAGGCACTGACTAGACTAAGCTCGTCTCTAGACAAGATGGTGCATCAGTATCAGCTAGAAGGCGAGGCATCCATAGTCCGGTTGGAAAAAATAGAGACCATCTTATGGACATTGACTTTGTTGCTACTGGCGCTTGAAGCGGCACTGATTTTTTATCCATTTACAAAACTGGCAATTGAAAAACTGCATCAAATAACGCGTGAATTAAAATTTCATGAAGAATATCTTGAAACGATTATTGAGTAGCGAACTGTGGAGCTTAGCATTGTTGCTACTGCATTCGAGTCTCATGAAGGTAAGCACATTTGATAGAGTGCATAAAGCAAGGCTAGGTATTATCGCTCGCATTTATCAGGGAGAGCAACTTGTCGTTGAGTTTGAAAGTGTGTTTGTTTTACTTAATGCCTAAATCGTTTTAATAATTGCATTCCTAAGCATGACATTTTCTAAATTTTGAGTATAATTCGCTCCCAGCAAAATGCCGGATTAGCTCAGTTGGTAGAGCAGCGCACTTGTAATGCGAAGGTCGTCAGTTCGATTCCGACATCCGGCACCAGTTTTAAATCTAGCATTTCTCAGTTGTAAAAATCAAGTCTAAGTAATAGTGTCTTTATTGCTCACTTCTTGCCTAAGCAAAGCGCCCTCACCCAAACGGCTTGTATGCAACCGCAAAAACTACGGCACACCAATGACTTTTAAATACTCTTCAAGTGTGATGACAATATTTTCAAGTGAGTTTTTGGCTTTAGCTAAATCTGCGTTACTTTCTAAATGTAATTTTTCTAGCAGTGATTTGTGTTCCTCAATCGCTTTGACGTGTTCGTTAAATTTGTGATCTTTTGAGTCCTTGGCCATGATAACTTTTCTCTTTTTATACCGTTAATTTTAACCTTTTCATCATACGCTTTTGGTGATTTAGCTCAAGAAGCATCACGAGTAGGATGGGGTGTTAGCTAATTAGAGTGGGTAGCTTGTTAGCCACGCGGTGGAGTATGGCAAGGTCAATTACGCGTGGGTTCAAGAACCCACCCTACTATTGGCTGGTGTGTTGATTGCTTATGACTTTAACTACTGCTGGGCCATTAGCACTAAGATACTTCCTGCCATCATGACTAAGCAGGCGAGTAGTTTTCTGCGGATATTTTTTTCGTTAAAGACTTTGTAGCCTGCAAAAACTTGCAGAACCATGCCTAGCTGAAACAATGCTAGTGCGTAAGCCACCATCATGCTGGCGAGTAGCAGCAAGGTAAAGTACTGCATCATAAACACCATTGTCCCTATGGCAAAAATCGTGGGTAGGTGCTTTTTTGTAGCGTGCAGGTTATTTTTTATGCTGCCTATTAAAAATAGTTGATTGCTTAATAGCAGGAGTACAAAGCCAATGAGCGACCAAAACACCATGGTGGCTAGTACACCGCCAAAAATTACAGATTTTTTAAGAAAAATAGTGCCAATGGCGAATAGGAAGATAGATAGAAATCTTGCCTGCACACCTTTGTCTTTTAGCAGGTTTATGATGCGGTTGGTTTGTAAACCGCCTCTAGCTGGCGTTAAAAAATAACTGCCAGCGATGATCACCAAAACGCCGATTAAACCTTGCAGGCTAGGTATTTCATTTAGAAACACGATGGCTAGCAGCATGGATGCAACGACTTTGTAGGCATTGAGTGGGCCAAAGACGGAAAGCTCGGTTTTAGAGAGTGACATCACTAGAAACATCCATCCGCCTACATCAAACAGTGATGCGAGAAACGCATTCAGCCAGAACGCATTACTTAATTGACCGATTTCAATCACGCCCAATAGCGGGGCGGAGAATAAACTTAAAACAAAATAAGTGGCGGCGACAATAAAGAATGGATGCAAGCCTTGCTGCGATAACTTTTTTTGATAAATGTTAGAGCCTAATGAAAATATTAAACGGCCAAAAATGTAAACGAATTCCACTGTAACGAATGTGCCTAGCGCTGTGTATGAGGCTCAATTTTAACCGTTAATGGAGAGAAGGTTTAGTTTTGATTGCTGTTAAATACATTGATTGCAATAGTACGTTCGTTGAACGCTCATCATAATTTTCATAAATTAAATTCGTGAATTAAATACACGGCCTTGACGGAAACGGCCGTTCTCAGTATAGTGCCGGCCTTCGGCGTGTAGCGTAGCCTGGTAGCGCGCCTGCTTTGGGAGCAGGATGTCGGGAGTTCGAATCTCTCCACGCCGACCAGATTTAAATAGATTTATCTAATTGGTGGCAAACCCCAATTAACAAAAAAGGAGCTTCGGCTCCTTTTTTGTTGGTGCGGCTAGATGGCGTCTTTTAAGGCAAACGGCGGCGTTTTATGCCATTGAATTTTCGCCTGCTCAAAATCATAATCTGCAATGGTGCGCAATACGCCACCAATTTCAGCAGGGTTATAGCTCATTAGGCTGATTTTATTTACTGAATAGCTAATGATATCGAGCTTATTAAAACTAGCTAGCTTTAAGCTAACCTCGCTACTCAGCCATGCGTCCGCATAAAGGCCTACGGTAATATGCGGAATGTATTGGTCATGTTGATTGCGCGGCATGCCTAAGTTGAGGCATTGATGTAAAGCGGCAATGCTATTGCTAGTGTCGTTAACGTGAAAAAATGGTACCGAAGAAAAGCTGGCTAGTGCATCTACTTCAATTTCAAATGGCTTTAATTTTAATAGGTTTAGATTTGCCAGCTGCGCTTCAAGCAAGCTTGCGCCAAAATCATCAGCCAGCACAACTTCATCACTTAAAAAACCGCATACACATAGCGTGATATGCGGTTTACGAGCATAGTTTTCTAAAAGTAACCCCGCGAGATGCTGCTCAGCCGCAAACACTTGCTGACGTATTTCTGGCGTATCTACATCGATTGCCCAAATGGCATAGTGAGGCCTGCCCATGTGCCATTCGTGAAAGTCTCGATTGACGTTTTTGATAGTGTGGCTGCGCTTGGTGAAGTTAGTACGCGCATAAGCATGATCATTCATATCCATTGGTTTTAGTTCAATATAGTTCTGTTTAATACAGCTCTGTTTAACATGGCTTTTTGATAGAAATATCTAGGATTCGCCCTGTCTATGCCCTGTCTCTATGCCCAGGGTATTAAAATAAGTGATTGATAATATGTAATTGTAAATTGCAACTGATAGAATTATCCATAAATCGTGTTTTTCAGCGAAATTGACCAATTTTAAATGACACGTGATTCACTGAATAAATATTTCCCTTCTAAGTAAAGCCAATTCAACAATGATGATTGCTAACATCTCCGATATTCACGCTGTTTCTGAAGCCATACGCGACGCTGTGGCGCCCGTATTTCTACTCACAGGGATAGGTTCTATTCTCGGCGTATTGATTGGCCGTTTAGGGCGTTCTATAGACCGTGCGCGGTTGTTAAATGATATGCCGCGTGAGAAGCGCGAAAAATTTAGTCATGAGTTCAAGATTGTTATAAAACGCACCAAATGGCTGAGGCGAGCAATTGGCCTAGCAACGCTGGCGGCCTTGTGTGTGTGCGTTTCTATTGCAACTTTATTTATTTCAGTTGAAACCGGTTTTAAAATGCCGCATGTAGTGTTGCTGGCGTTCATTTCGTCGATGTTTTCGGTGATTTTGGCATTGCTATGCTTTTTGCGCGAGATTGTACTGGCTTCGCGTGAGGTGATTGTGTCATTCAATCATGATTAAATGGCGGGCAAATATACCCGCCATTTAAATTATATTCCTACCGGAACTTCTGCTATTTTTTCCTCTTTTAGGCTCTTCATGCAGGGAGAATGTGTTGGTTGATTTAGCCATAATTTCTTTCACCATGCCTATTTACTCTTGCTGTAAAAACATATTCACTCGAAAAGCCCCAATTTCTTTAGGCTAGATTGTAAAATCATATCCCGTTCCTACGACAAGCTCGGCTTTTTGTTTGTCACCCATAATGGCATCAGCTAAGGCTTTGGTGAGCTTGCCACTGAGTTTCTGCTGCGTGGTGGCTGTCATTTCCCCGTCTATTTTCATGGCTGGTGCAAAATCTGCAGAGATGAATAAATCGGACGCTTTTTTATCTAACATGGCGCGTAAAAGGTTGTGCATATAAGCCAGTATTTGTCCGTTTATCATGCCTTCAGCTGCCAAAAATAGGGTTTAAGGATTGGTTAATATTTATTACTGCATTGAATGTGTGACATTGATGCGTAACTGCTGACCAAAATTTATGCGCCGCGACTCGCATAGATGTTGGCTTGCAAGGCCTGTGTTTTAGGCTGTATGATGCACTAGCAGTTTTAATCTTAAATATTTTAACCTGAGTAGAAAACAGCCATGTTCACGATACCTTCCATGTGGAATATTATTATTTCCACCATCGTTTTTGTGATTGCGGCATGGTATTTTCATCGCTTGTTAGATGAGCATTGCATGCCCAAAGGCATGACGCGTGGATTATTGGTGTTTGTGTTAGCTTATGTGGTTTCCTGGACATCTGGCGAGCTGGTAGATTGGTCGCGCGAGAAAATTTATGGCCCTGAGCCAGTGTCAGAAGCACAAAAAAATCTTAATGACGCGCTGGATCTATTAAAGGCGAACGGCATTACTTCACCATAAGCTTGTAAAACCTTATCTTACAAGCCAAATTTAGGCGAAGTTTCAAACTGGAATCGTGATTTATTGTAGAAATTGCAATTTATTCTAATTTTATTCAATCATGCTTGGAAAAATTCCTAAATTTCATGTAATATGCGCACCTCGTTAGTCAGGCAGGGTGCTTAGCTCAGTTGGTAGAGCGTCGCCCTTACAAGGCGAATGTCAGCGGTTCGACCCCGTTAGCACCCACCAAAAATCCTGCAAGTGTGACTATCGTTTCTCGTTTTGCAAAAAAATGAGTAAGCGAGTTTAAATGTGTTTTCGTTAAGTATTTTTTATTCAGTACAAAAAACGCATCGTTTTTGGAGTGGTAGTTCAGTTGGTTAGAATACCTGCCTGTCACGCAGGGGGTCGCGGGTTCGAGTCCCGTCCGCTCCGCCAATTAAAAAGCCCTACAAGCATTTAGCTTGTAGGGCTTTTTTCTTTTTGCTGGGTATTACTTTTTAGCAGGTAACTTAGTAACAGTACCTGTGCTTCCAGCAGCACCTGTTTTTGTAGGGGCTGCTGCGGACTTTCTGGATGAGCCACTGTAACACCAAGGTCTGAGCGCATATGGGTTGACGTAACAACGCCAGTGTCAGTCGGGCAGCCGCCCATCACGGTATTACATTGGTATGCAAATGCAGTTTGTGAAGAAAGTGCTAGTGCTAAAACAATGGTGTTAAATTTCATAATAAATCTCATATTCAAAAAATTTATAGCTGATAAGCCAGAATAAACGGATTATTTCATATTTATTTAATATTGTTTGTCATTATTTATAAGAGACTATTTCATTTTGTATCGTCTTACATAACCTTATCTACATGTTCTTGCTTGGTATTTTGACATTAAAAGGCTAATTCAGAGCATAGCACCTTGCCTGTATTGGCTTTAGACAAATCTACACGCCGTAGCCTAATATTAGCGCAGCGTAAACGTAGCATTGTCTTGCTGTTTGTACGTTTCCACACGGCCGGTTTAGGTGCACTCTTGGCATTCCTCGTGGTGCCTAGGGGTCTTGCAGGCGATGAGCCTGCTGGTATTGCTACTTACTTGGTGCAAATGATGGTTATCTATTACTTTGGATTATTCCTGCTTCAATTATTTTACTTATCCAGTTCTGTATGATGGCGATGCGCATAGCCATAGCTGCCAAACTGTGAACCACGATTGCCCCTTGGGGTTTGGCGTTTATTCAATCTTACCTGGTGGATTAAAAGACTACTGTGGCTAAACTTGAGCCGGGAGCGGGTCGAGGTGCTGATTGGCCTTGCAATTGCTGTAGCCTGCGCAACAACGCTTAATCGTGCTGGTGTACATATCAACTGCAAAAGAGGCCGTGCTTGCGTTAAAGCCACTTGCAGGTTCTTTTGCAACGGCATATTCTATTTCAGAAGGTATAGGCGCACCCAGTTTCGCTGAGTTTAGATTCGAAACATTTTCAATTATTTTATGCAGCTTTTGTCGGTTTGATTGTGGCTGCCGTTAGCGTGGCTTTGTTACCTAAGTAACCTTGATTCGACTTATTCATACCAGCTAAGTGGTTAATGTAGTAGTGTTGCCATTGCACGTGGTAACACTCTACTTTTGGCGAGCGACGCTAAGATGATGCGTGCCGTCCATATTGCAGCTTTACTGGTGATTTGGGTCAGATCTTAATGCTTCTATAAAGGTGGGCAGAAGTAAGCCCACCTTGATGATATTTTGGACTTTTAATGAGCAGAGTATTTATGTTCTTGGACCAAGAAAGTCTGGTTTACCAAGCTCTACACCGTTGTGGCGCAAAATATTGTAAGCCGTAGTCACATGAAAATACACATTTGGATTTACCCATTTCAACAGGTAATCTTGTCCAGTAAATTTCAAATCGACCTTGCGCACGGTTATCGTCACTTCGCGAGATTCGCTGCCTTCTAATTGCGCAGGATTTATCGTATCTATAAATGCAATGGTTTTGGCAATGCGTGCGTGTAGATCCGCAAAGCTTGCTTCGTTATCTTCGTATTTTGGCACCTCAAGCCCAGCCAATCTTGCTACCGCACCCTTGCTCATGTCGGTGGCGATTTGTACTTGGCGAATGAGCGGGTACATATCAGCAAAAAGTCGTGCGTTGAGAAAAACAGCATGCTCAATTTTTTTCGCATCTGCATGTTCTTCACCAATTTTTAGAATAGTGGCTAGATTGCTTAATGCGCGTTTTAAAGTTGGAATAGCTATTTCATACATGTTGAGCATATTGATTTCCTAAAAATTAGAGATTGAATTAGGTGTAAATCATACGCTTAACGACCGCTAAGTTTTAAATATTTTGGATTTAATTGATGGCTTACGTGAACTGAAAATAATCCACCTAATTTTACGCATCAGCCTATGATGAAGCCACGTTTAACGTTAGGAGAATTATCATGGCAAAAGGTCAAATTAAGAGTAATAAAGAAACCAAAAAACCAAAGAAAAGCAAAGAGGTTGTAGTGCCTTCAGGCTCTGTTATTCCAACAAAATCGAGCACGGTCAAAAAATAGAGTCAGCAGTCTTACCTGTAGATTAAGTGCAAATAAAAATCTTTAGTCTGCAGGCATAACGCGTGCTAAAGCAATTTTAGCGTTTACTTTAGCCTAGACTTTCGTGCGCCTCTTGAAAAGTCACCTCTTCAACATGATAGTAGTGATCTTCATACCACACGGTCCAATCTTCCGCACTGTGCATGGCTATGTCACGTTGTGAGTGCTCACTCACTAAGTTGTTTTCTTCATCTACCACTTGATAAATAATCACTTTTCACCTCGCTTATAAGCTACATCTAGAGAATTCCTATGTTGATAATTTGTGTCCTGTTATTACTACATCGGCAAGCTTGAACACAAACTTTAGCGTTCATTGATGCTTGAGCTGGTAAGTGAACAATATCAAATAATGGTGGTAATCAATTCAAAGAAAACGGGCTGATTATTAGCCCAATTTAAGGGTGTAAAAAAGCCCGCTACGCAGGTGAGTGCGTAGCGGGCTTTTAGAGTGAAATTAAAGCTGAGTTGCTTTTATTCTTTCACTGAAGGAGGGCCTTTAAAGCGTTTGCTTTCGCCAAACACGTACCAGAACAGACCCATCACTACTAGCATGGCAATCGTCACATACAATACTTTTTCGTTAGGTGGTTGCACGCCTACGAATACTAAGAAGCCACCACCAAGCACCGCTAAAACAGCGATTGGTTTAGATAAGCCGCCTAGATTAAACGGACCTTTGTGCGTCCAGGTTTTACCTTCCGCCAAGATGCCGGCTGCAGTTGGCATAATGTATGAAATGTAAAGAAACACCGCACAACCAACAGCAAGCACACTAAACGCCGCTGCATATAAGGTTGCTAATACAGACAGAATGGCTGAAACCCAAATCGCTGCCACTGGTGTTTTTAATGTTGAGTGTACTTTCTTTAATGTGTCTGACGCAGGTAAACCACCATCGCGCGCAAAGGCAAACATCATGCGTGAGGTTGAGGTTAAACAAGCCAAACCGCATAAAAAGTTAACTACGAAAATACCTAAGCCTAAAACTGTTTTGAGCGCAGGTGGCAAAGTGCCTAACAAAGAATCAAAGAACCCAAAACCTTGTTTTACACCGCCCGCAACATCCGGCATGACTAATACAAAGGTACAAATCATCACGTAGCCAAAAATAGCTGAATAAACCACAGAGCTTACAATGCCTTTAGG
>JANLZY010000181.1:0-4800 GCA_031359365.1 Methylotenera sp.
AGCAGAAATGCAGCGCGTGCTTAAAGTGGGTGGTAGATTGCTGGTGTTGGAATTTTCAAAAGTGTGGCAGCCACTTTCTAAAATATACGATGTATATTCGTTCAAGTTATTACCTTTTATGGGCAAAATTCTCGCTAAAGATGCGGAAAGCTATCAATACTTGGCTGAATCCATACGCATGCATCCAGACCAAGAAACGCTAAAACAAATGATGACAGATGCAGGTTTGAGCAAAGTCGATTACTACAATCTTGCCGCAGGCGTGGTGGCGTTGCATAAAGGTTATAAAACTTAATATGCTCAAAGCACTTTCAACGCGTTTATTGCAACATCTCATCTCGCAAAATAGTTGGGCGAGTCATATGCTAAAGCCATTTGCAGGTAGATCTATACAGATTAATGTGAGCTTTATCTCAGCTAGTTTAGTGATATTAGAGAATGGCAATTTAGCCATGGCGGGTGAAACTAACGTTCCCGATGCCGTGGTAACGACTCCGCCGAGCTTACTGTTACGCTTGCTCGCTAAAGACGAAGCCGCAAATAGGCAAATTAATATTGAAGGTGATGCGCATCTAGCCACAGAGTTAGCCAAAGTATTCTCAAATATGCGCTGGGATTACGAGGATGATTTAAGCAATTTGATTGGCGATATTCCTGCAAATAAAATCGGTACATTTGCACGCGATGCAGCAAACTCAGTAAAAGAAACCAGCGTCAATCTGGCAGAAATGTTGAGCGAGTATTGGCAAGAAGAAATGCCTCTCATCGCAAAAAAACGCCATGTAGAGCAGTTCAATGCAGAAGTAGATACGCTAGGTGCGGATGTCGCGCGCTTTGAAAAGAAACTAGCCAAGCTGACTAAGAATATCAAGGCAAACTTAGACAACAGTCTATTAAGAAATTAAACAAAAACAGCAATGCTGTAGATAACAACGACAAAACATATGCGCATTTTTCGGCTCTTTTATATTATTTATATCGCGCTACGTTTCGGCCTAGATGAATTCATTTTAAGCCATACTAAATTAAAGCCACTTCAAAGCATCATCAATGTTTTACTGTTTTGGCGTGACAAAAGTAAACCTCGCGGCGAACGGCTAAGGTTAGCACTCGAGGCATTAGGGCCTATTTTTGTTAAATTTGGACAAATGTTATCCACTCGGCGCGACTTAATCCCGCTAGATATAGCTGATGAACTTGCCAAACTACAAGACCAAGTACCTCCTGTTACGTACGCTGAAATTGAATCAGTCATACATGAAGCATTCAGCCTTCCGCTCAATCAAGTATTTTCAAGTTTTGAAGAAACCGCTATTGCCAGCGCATCCGTCGCACAAGTGCATTTTGCGCACTTACTCGACGGCACGCCAGTTGCCGTAAAGGTATTGCGTCCAGGCATTGCAAAAGTCATTAATCATGATTTAGAGCTTTTAGATACCGCCGCATGGTTATTGCAAGGCATATCCGCCGAAGTTAAGCGCTTGAAACCGCGTGAAGTCGTCGCAGAGTTTGCAGAGCATACGCATAGCGAATTAGATTTAACATTAGAGGCCGCCAATTGCACGCGACTTTCTAGCAACTTCCCTGACAAGCGTTTGTTAGTCCCTCATGTCTATTGGGACTGGTGCCGCCAGCAAGTCATGGTGATGCAGCGCATGGTTGGCACGCCGATTAGTAAAGTTGACGTGTTACGCGCTAAGGGCATAGATATTCCGAAACTTGCGCACGATGGCGTAGAGATATTTTTCACGCAAGTTTTTCGAGATGGCTTCTTTCATGCTGACATGCACCCTGGCAACATTCAAGTAGCTGATGATGGTCGTTATATCGCGCTGGATTTCGGCATTATGGGCACGCTTACAGATAACGATAAATATTACCTTGCACGTAACTTTTTAGCCTTTTTCAACGGCGACTATCGAGATGTAGCCGTTGCGCATATCGAATCTGGCTGGGTACCAAAAAATACCAATGTTGAAGCACTAGAAACTGCTGTACGTGCAATATGTGAGCCTATATTCGACAAGCCACTTAAAGATATTTCATTTGGGCGCACGTTATTAAGCCTATTTCAAATGTCGCGTAAGTTCGGTGTGATTATTCAGCCACAGCTTGTCATGTTGCAAAAAACCTTACTGAATATTGAGGGCTTAGGCCGTGATTTAGATCCTGATATAGACTTGTGGCAAACAGCTAAACCATTTTTAAAACGTTGGATGAGCGAACAAATAGGTTGGCGCAGCATTGTAAAAACAATGAAAAAAGAGCTACCTTATATTGCAAAAAATCTGCCGCAAATGCCGCGCTTAGTACATCAGTTTTTAACCCAACAAACGCGTGCCGAACAAGATGCGCCAATAAGACAGGCAATTGATGCATTAATTAAAACTCAAGAGAGTCAGGCGCGTTGGCAAAAAAGATTAACACTAGCTGTAAGCCTGCTCGTATTGCTTCAAGTGGCAGGATTATTGATATTTTGGTGCTTATAGATTAAAGCTTAATTCTAGAACTCAGAAATAAACTTAATCTATCGCTTCTGACACTTCTCGCAATAAAATGTAGAGCGTTGACCTAAGCGTATACATTTAATCGGCTTTGTGCAGACTTTACATGGTTCATCAGTGCGCGCGTAGACAAAGTACTCTTGCTGAAAATAGCCAATATTGCCATCAACGCCAAAAAAATCTCGCAGACTGCTACCGCCCGCAGACAAGGCATCATTTAAAGTACTTTTGATTTCCACCACTAACTTCTCACACTGCCTTAAAGTCAGCTTATTGGCGGCCGTTTCAGGATGTATACGCGCTCGAAACAATGATTCAGAGGCATAGATATTACCTACACCCACCACGACATGGCCATCCATAATGGCATTTTTGATAGCTAGCGTTTTATTACTTAGTACGGTGTGCAGATATTTAGCGTTGAAGCCCTCTTCTAGCGGCTCTGGACCTAGGCTATTCAACAGCACATGGTGATTGTCTTTGTTATCTATCCACAATACTGCGCCAAAGCGACGTGGGTCACGCAGCCGCAATACTTGACCGTCAGTAAACTCAATATCGAAATGGTCATGCTTTTCTGGTGGGTAATTAGTATCAAGCAATTGAACACGGCCAGACATGCCTAGATGCAATAACAAAGTACCAGTGTCGTACTCACACAAAATGTACTTTGCGCGACGTGTAAGGCCGCGTAGTGTTTGATTGGGTAATGTTTGAAGCAGAGACTGAGGGATAGGCCAACGCAGCGTAGGATGGCGAATGGTGACCGATTTAACCACCTTGCCAACAAGAGGCAAAAGCCCACGGCGGGTGGTTTCTACCTCTGGGAGTTCTGGCATATACTTTATTCCATTTCTTTATCAATAATGTCTAGGCGGCAAGCCGAAGACAGTGCTATAGCACGACAAGGTGAAGGCAACAACGACAGTGTTGATAAAGAAATGGAATTACTTGCTAGGAATGTTAATTGGTGGATTCAACATCGTGAAACCAGCATCCGCCGGGAAGTTGTAGATCAAACCTTCGTCTGGACGGGCTAACAGTAAATCAGGTGACTCCTGAATCTTATCAAAACGCACCTTGCTGCCATCCGCTAATTTAATCACCACATATGGGTAAGTGATTTTACGATCTGGCGTATACATTTCTACAGATTTCGCTGGATTATGCACCCATGAAAAATCTAACCACTCGTTCATTTCGTTCTGCTGTGGCTTGGCTGCTGCGATTGAAACGCTCCATTTTCCATCAGCTAAATCAACATTCAACCTTGTATCTGACCATTGCTCTAAGTGGCTAAAATCAAAGCCGGCTATTTTTTCAGTTGGTTTCAGTGGCGATTTATCAATTAATTCAATAACCTGCGTAGAAGCTGCTTCAGCATAGTTATTAGACACCAAATACACTGCATTTCTGTGGGCAACATATTGCTCATCAGTCACAGGATTATGTGTACCGAATATGAACTCCTCCACATTATCTTTACCTTGGCTGTTCTTATCTCTAACAAGCTTGAGTTTAAGCTCAGGGTTATTTAGGCCGAATTTCTCTAAATCAGGATTGGTAATTTTGTCTTTTGATCTAGCCGCAATAATAGACAAAATGCGTTGCACTGATGCTTGGTCAGCACGCATATTAACGGGCGCACTCAAACGCCAAAAACCATTCACTTTATCTAACTTAACTGCAGCTTTAACTGGAAACTCAACACTAATTTCATTGAATTCAGCAAGCTTGTATGCGGAGATATCATAGCTGGCTTCTTGTTCTGTAGTTTGTTTGGGACGCAAATATAAAAATGCTACCAAACTGCCTACTACACACAACATCACTAAATTAAGTAACCAACGTTTTTTCATGTATGCCTTAATCTACCACAATTTAAACTTAAAACTTACGTAGTCAAATGCTTACCAGCTTAAGCTTTTCTACGTTTCCACCAAAAATATAAGCCTGCAATCATCACGCCAAACGGGATAAAATATTGAAAGCCATGGAACACAGTCCAAGCAACAACTCGGCCTGTATCTGTATCTGGAATATTCACGTTAATATCTTTAAGTGGCATAGGTTGTATGGTGATGAGCTTATCATCACCCGCAAGCCAGTTCACCATATTGACGCCTAAGTCTAGGTTTCCACCATTGGTAATAAACGTGTTGGATAAGAAGTTACCATTACCCATGACAACTACGCGCTGACCTTTTTTACCATAAGTGCGCTCTAAAGCAACGCCGATGTTAATTGGACCACGTTTGTCTTTTTTCTCATTAAATGAAGGTTTAGCATCTTTAGC
>JANLZY010000221.1:0-2549 GCA_031359365.1 Methylotenera sp.
ACCACTCAGAGGCGTCGTCTACACCATACGTTTAAGTAAGCCAGAAACCATCGCGCTTAAAGCCAGCCGTGGCGGTCAGGGTGCTATTTACTGGTTTGCTGATAATGGGTTTATCGCAAAAAGTGAAGCTGGTGCGGGCATTGCATGGTCGCCTCAAAAAGCAGGGCATTATTTGTTACGTGCGGTAGACAATGCTGGACAATCCGATAGTCGTGAGGTCGTGGTAGAGTTTGTGCCTTAGGATAACTTAAACCAAGGCACAAGTAACTGTCGAAGCTAATGACTTAACTGTTTAATTTTCAGCTATACCCATCGCCACCTTTAACTCGCCAGCGGTTATTTGATCCAAATTATCCAACGCGGCAACTAAGTTCAATGCCTCCATGTGCTTACCAGTATTCTCAGCGATTAATCCCAAGTAATACATCGCGCTACTGTTATTGCCATTCTTTGCAACAACTTGGCTGAAGTGTTGCTCTGCCTTGGTTTCATTTTTCAAGCTATATTCAGCAATAGCTCGGTAAAATAAGGCCTCTGTTGTATTAGGTTCTTTTGCATACCACGCTACTGCTATTTTATTGAGCATCTCCCAATTTTCAGTTTTTAATGGCTGAACAATACGCATAAAGAACGGCCATTTCTCTTCTGATTCCGCCCAAAAAGGTAACTCACTGGTACTTACAATGCTTTGTTCAGGCTGGTTAAGCAAATGCTTTACCCATTCAACAGACATATTGTAATAAAAGGCATTATGTCCTGGGCTTTTCACAGTGATGATAGCCACTAAATTACCAGACTCGTCAAACACGCCGCCCCCGCTATCGCCTAGTCTGAAAGTATTACTTGCCCTCACCACCACACTGTCATCCATAGGATACAAGCCTTTGACATAGCCAGATGTAGCATTAGGCCGAGGAGAAAAACCTGCAAATCCAACGGAATAAACTGGTTGCTCGTATTTAAGATTTTGACTTGAGCCGATATTGGCAACTGGAAGATTGAGACCTTCAACTTTTAGAATGCATAAATCATGGTGCCAATCTGGCTTGAGGGCACTCGCGGCGTAATTCTCACCTTTTGCATTAATCGTCACTGAGACTGCGCTTGCAACTACATGACAATTAGTCACGACTTGGTCCTTAGCTATCACAACACCAGAACCTAAACCGTAACCACCATTGGCTAATCCAACTTGAATTTTCACAACATGCTGACTAATATCTTGTACCAACTCATCCGTTGGCATTGCCCAACTATAAGTCGTGGCACACATATAAAGTAAAGCAATCATTAGTCTTGTCATGATGGACTCCAATATCAAATTGAATATTACATATTTAAGTGAAAACCTTTTAAAAATTAAATTAACAGTACTTCTTAACTTGTTTACATGATTTTATTTAGCAATTTGTATACCAAGTCACTGATTAGAATATGTAATAAAGTGTAATTCTATAGATGGATTGCGCATTTAATCGTTGAATTGAGCGCATTTTTCCGTGAGGTTTTATTGTTTTATAAAGCTGAGTTGAGCTTACTTAGTTCCATGCTTGGAGCCATGGGATTGGTTGTGTAGTGATAAGAGCTAGTTAGATTAAATAAAGTTTACTCAAATTTTTTAGCTCATTAAGTTTGGCCATACTTAAAGTTTTTTGTAGAAATATGCTTCAAATAACATATTTGAAACAATTAAATAAAACTTAAGCCAGCGCACAGACTATCTTTTTGCACAATAAGAGTGCAACAGTGACTAATTTCCGCCAAATTTCAGAATTTGTTCTAACAAGCCAGGAAAACGACTATTGATATCGTTAATACGTAAAACGTTACGATTTTCCACACCAACTTTACCTGTATGAATAATGCCCGCTTCACGCAAGATACGGAAATGATGAGATAGAGTGGATTTTGCCATATTGGGACAAGGTGCAGCTTCAGAGCAAGACATGCAGCCATCTTTTTGAAGCATGCTACTGACAATTCGTAGACGCATTGGATCAGCAAGCGCACCAAGCAGCCCTGCTAAGGTAATGTCTTCTGTAGATGGATGAACAAATTGAACCATAAAAGAATTATACAGTAAGTGTTGACATAGTACAATAGTTCAATAATAATGAATTATTGAATAAACATTTTATTCACAAAAATAGATTCAACAATATAGCAATTAGATACTCAAAGTTAAATACAAATGAAATGGAGATTATTATGTCAAAAAAACTAGCAGGTAAAGTCGCACTGGTGACTGGTGCATCTAAAGGGATTGGCGCCGCCATAGCACTGCGGCTGGCTGATGAAGGTGCATTAGTTGCCGTCAACTACAACAGCAGCAAAGAAGGTGCTGACCGCGTAGTAACAGAGATTGTTAGTAAAGGCGGCAAAGCAATTGCTGTATATGGCAATCTTTCAAATCCAGAAGAAATTAAAAGTGTCATCGATGAAACCAAAGTATCACTAGGTGCGATTGATATTCTGGTTAATAACGCTGGCGTGTATGAGTTTAGTCCGCTTGATGCCATCACACCAGAACACTTCCACAAGCAATTTAA
>JANLZY010000393.1:0-2262 GCA_031359365.1 Methylotenera sp.
CGTTCCGCCTGGTTCCCTAGTAGAAACTACCTCATGTCCACGTGCTTGCAGAGTAGCAATAATACTAGCAATATGTGTGCTTTTTCCTGCACCATCCATACCTTCCAAAGTGATAAATTTAGGTTTAATAGGTTGGTTAATCATAAATAATAGTTGTCATGAGTAATGGTTATTTTCTTAATTGGTACTTCACTACCGCTCGGTTATGCTCTTCCAAGCTATTTGAAAATGCATGGCTACCGTCACCTTTGCCCACAAAATACAAAGCTTTAGTACTGGCTGGATGCAAAGCCGCTTCAATAGAAGCCAAGCCAGGCATGGCGATAGGCGTTGGAGGCAAGCCGTTACGTGTGTAAGTATTATAAGGCGTGTCTGTTATTAAATCTTTCTTACGAATGTTACCGTTATATCGGGCGCCCATGCCATAAATAACGGTTGGATCAGTTTGTAGTCGCATACCTATACGCATTCTGTTGATAAATACCCCTGCAATCATTGGGCGCTCACTTGCCTTGCCAGTTTCTTTTTCGACAATAGACGCCATAATCAATGCTTGGTAACTATTTTTATATGGCAATCCTGCCGCACGCTTATTCCAAGCATCATCAAGCTTACTTTTCATCGCGTCATAGCTGCGTTGCAGCATCACGGTGTCTGCCGTATTACGATCAAAATAATAGGTGTCGGGGAAAAATAAGCCTTCAGCCACCGTATATTCCGATCCAATCTTTTTTAATATTTCAGATTCAGAAAGTACGCTAATCGTTTGTTTTACCGCATCATTTTTCTCAAGCTTACTACGCATTTGAGCAAATGTACGTCCCTCAATAAACGTTACACTGCCTTGAGTTGCCTTACCATGATTCAACGAAAGTAATAATTGATAAGGCGTAACATTTCTGTTTAAAGTGTAATCACCCGCTTGCAGGTAAGACTCTTTGTGCAATGCTTTTGCAATGATGATGAATCGCCAAGGCTCCGTTAATACACCCTGCTGAACTAATTGGTAAGCGATACTTTTCAGACCACTTTTTGGTTGAATAGTAATTTCTTGGCTATTAGGCTGCAGCTTTAATGACGAAACGGCATAATAAGCCAGCCACCCTGCCAATGCCACGATTACCAATAAGCTTAAAAACAGCCATCTTTTTATTCGTTTAATCATGCCTTCAATGCATCTCTGATATTTTTAGCTAAATTTTGTACTGGGAATTTTTTATGCCCAATTTTATTCACGGTTAACGCGCCGTATAAACTATTGCAGATAATGACTTCATCTGCCAGAGCCATTTTGGTAAATGATAACGGCTTAATTTCAACCTTTAAACTGAGCATGCTGGCAAGCCAAACAATACGCTGCCTTGTAATGCCTGCAACGCCACAAGCACTTAAGTCTGGAGTGATTAATACGTCATCAAAACGTGTGAAAACATTGCTCATTGTGCATTCAATGACATTGTTTTGTTGGTCTAACATTAGGCCATCAAATAAATTCTCATCATTCCACTCCATACGCGCTAATACATTCTCAAGTCGATTGAGATGTTTAATACCAGCAAGTCTATTCTGTTCGGGTATCCGTGTTTCACATAGATGTAAATCCACACCTTTTACGAAAATATCTGGTGCATATTTAGGCATAGCCGATTTAATGACAACACGGGTTGGATTGGTAATCGCTGGCGGCGCATAACCACGCGCGCCCTCCCCTCTGGTAATGATGATTTTAGCTACTTCTGGTTGATTTTCAGTCACTGAAAATAACTGTTGCATATCACTTATCAGCAGTTCTGCACTTGGACAAACAATACCAATTGCCGCGCAATCTGCAACAAGTTTTTGGTAATGTAGCGGCCAATTATCAGGTTGACCATTACGCATTAACATCGTACGGAAAACGCCATCGCCATAAGCAAAACCGCGATCTAACGGTGAGATTTTTTGGGTAAAATCACCATTAATCAAATAAGTATTTTTATGATTCATAAGCCGTAATTAAACCATAGCAGCAGACAATTACATAGCGGAAGCTACCTGACTATGAGACTGTTAAGATAAAAAAAGCCTGCGAGAATTAAGTTCGCAGGCTTGTTATAGCTTTAAAAAGAATCTAAACAATTAAAACTGTTTTATACCTTTTTAAACACTAAGCTACCGTTGGTACCACCAAAACCAAAGTTATTCTTTAACGCATAGGTAATTTTCATATCACGCGCTGTGTTTGCGCAATAGTCTAAGTCACACTCTGGATCTTGATTAAAG
>JANLZY010000296.1:0-3375 GCA_031359365.1 Methylotenera sp.
AGATGCGAGCCTGCACCATCAACCGTGACCGCGCCATTAGAGCCGCTTAATTGGCCGATGTACATACTGCCCGGGAAGCCCGCAGTTGCACCATTGGTGATCGCTAGGGTGCCACTGCCCTCGGTGCCAACCATTATATTACCTGACATAGCAAGCGATGAGCCAGTGCCATCCACTATCACACTGCCGCTACTATTAGGGGTATGGCCAATGGTTATATTGGTGCCAGTAACGGTGCCACCAGCACTAACGATAAGTGAACCTACCAAGGGGGATGAACCTACCGTGTCAACACCGATGTAAGTTAATGCGCCAGCATCCCAGTTGGGTGATGTCACTGGGTTGCTATAACCGTTGCTGCCACTGCCCACAACAGATCCTGCTGCCATTACTGCCAGTGGTGCAGTTAGTACTAAGCCTGATATTGCCACGGCAACTTTGCCAGATTTGCTGCATTTGCGTACGAGTTCAGAAACAGCCACCCATGCGCCAAGAGATTTATTATAGATAGAACGATATTGTTGGTTCATGGTGTTGGCTTTCTTTAAATTGGCTGGCTTTTTTTATTGATAAATCTTTATCAATAATTTTTATGGGTAATTTATATAGGTAAAACTCATGTAGGGGATGGATAGAGGCATTCATATTCGCACTCACACCCAAGACATACAAAAAAAATGAACTAATACCATGGTTGAATCAAGGTATTAGTTCAACTTTATAGTAAGTTCATCAAATCTAATTGTTAAGATTTGTAAAGAATGAAAGTAGGGGGAACTTTCAATTCAGCTGCAACTGCTAGCAGATTGGCTTGTAATGTGAAACTAACGCCGCACTGGGGCTTATGCGGAACGATAGGTTTGTGGCTTGATAAGATGACACTTAATCTTTAGGTGGAAGGAATACACGAAATTGAATAGCCGAGTGCTTAATATTGCATGTGTGAGTCGCAAAAAAGCAGACTATTAAACCTGCTTGTTTTGATTCAGTGCCGAATTTTTTGCACTATCTATTAACATCCGCTTTCATTTAAATAAGACGCATTGCATTTTTTATGAGATTCGACAATATTCAACCGTATTTAACAAACTACTAAATGTCCAAATTACCCACACCTAATGCGTTGCTTTCAATGAAGGCCCTTCTAGGTTCAACATTATCGCCCATTAATGTAGTGAATATTTCATCTGCGGCAATGGCATCATCAATTTGTACTTTAAGTAACCGACGTACGGTTGGGTCCATTGTGGTTTCCCATAGCTGTGATGGGTTCATCTCGCCCAAACCTTTGTAGCGTTGTATATTGAGGTTATGTTTAGCTTCTACTAGCAGCCAATCTAATGCTTGTTTAAAAGTAGTAATGGTTTGTTCTTTTTCACCACGTTTGATTAAAGCACCATTACCTAGCAAACCTTGTAGCATCATAGACATTTTGCTAATTTGACGATAATCGCCTGAGCCTAAAAACTCAGCATCAATCACGCAACATTGCAAATTACCATGGACGTATTTATTAATTTCTAAACGATGTGTGCCTGCTTCTTTGTCAAATCCCACAATCACATCGCTACCAATAGCGCCTAATATAGGACGTAATTTAGCCGCTGCAACTTCTGTAGTTTCTTTAGTACTTAAACTCATCTCACCTAAGTCTTGTATGGCGCGCAACACGCTTTCATCATAAAGCGCGGCAATTCTGCGTATGACCGCTTCTGTCAACACCATTTGTTTAGCAATCTCTGCTAATGGTGCGCCTGTGATGACTTCTGCGCCTGTTTTAGTGGTTAGCTCTGCGCCTTTTAGTGCAGATTGTAGTAAATATTGATCCAACTCTTGTTGGTCTTTTAAATAGCGTTCATCTTTACCTTGTTTTACTTTATACAAAGGCGGTTGAGCAATATAAATATGGCCGCGTTCTACTAGTTCTGTCATTTGGCGGTAGAAAAATGTGAGTAATAAAGTACGGATATGCGCACCATCAACGTCGGCATCGGTCATGATAATAATGCGGTGATAGCGTAGTTTTTCTGCATTAAAGTCTGCTTTACCAATACTGGTACCGAGTGCCGTAATGAGTGTTGCAATTTCTTGAGAACCTAATAATTTATCAAAACGTGCTTTTTCTACGTTTAATATCTTTCCTTTAAGTGGCAAAATGGCTTGAAACTTACGATCACGCCCTTGTTTAGCTGAACCACCCGCTGAATCCCCCTCAACTAGGTAGATTTCACATTTAGCTGGGTCGCGCTCTTGGCAATCTGCCAACTTGCCTGGCAGGCCCATAGTATCCATTACACCTTTACGACGTGTGATTTCACGCGCCTTACGCGCAGCCTCACGGGCGCGGGCGGCATCTACCACTTTACCTACAATAATTTTTGCATCAGCAGGGTTTTCAGCTAAAAATTCAGCTAATTTAGCTGAAACCACTTCTGATACGACAGGTAGCACTTCACTTGAAACTAATTTATCTTTAGTTTGTGATGAGAATTTTGGGTCTGGCACCTTTACTGATAGCACGCAGCAAATACCTTCACGCATATCATCGCCTGTGGTTTCTACTTTGGCTTTTTTGGCAATATCACTTTGTTCAATATATTGGTTCAAAGTACGTGTCATGGCCGTGCGTAGGCCTGTTAAATGCGTACCGCCATCGCGTTGCGGGATATTATTGGTAAAACATTGCACGGTTTCAGTGTAAGAATCGTTCCATTGCATAGCAACTTCAATGGTCATCCCGTCTTTTTCACCTATCGCATAAAACGTTTTAGGATGAAGAACGGTTTTAGTACGGTTCATGTATTCCACGAAACCTTTAATGCCACCAGAATAAGCAAAATTTTCACTTTTACCTGTGCGCTGGTCGACCAACTCAATTTTTACGCCGTTATTCAAGAATGATAACTCACGAATACGTTTAGCTAAGATTTCAAAATGGTATTCAACCAATATAAACGTTTCTACTGAGGCTAAAAAGTGAACTTCAGTACCACGTTTTTCAGTAGTGCCTGTTTGCACAAGTGGTGATACAGCTACACCGCGTTGAAACTCCATTTGATGGACTTTACCTTGGCGATATATCTTTAAGCGTAACCAATCAGATAAAGCATTAACTACAGAAACACCCACACCATGTAAACCGCCAGAAACTTTGTATGAGTTTTGGTCAAACTTACCACCCGCATGAAGCTCAGTCATTACTATTTCAGCGGCTGAGCGTTTAGGCTCATGTTTATCATCACTCTTAATATCCGTTGGAATACCACGGCCATTATCTGAAACGCTGATTGAATTATCTGAATGAATCGTGACTTTAATATCATTACAATGACCAGCCAATGCCTCATCAATCGCGTTATCAAGTACCTCAAACAC
>JANLZY010000314.1:0-6564 GCA_031359365.1 Methylotenera sp.
CGCTGGCAGAGTGAGCGCACGCGCTAGCAATGCTTTATCACCTTGGTTGGCAAGACCTTGTTCAATCATCACGCCAAAATCATCTACAAATTGAGCGATATTGGCTTCGCTATCAGCCATCACACGTTCAATGTTACGCAAAGCAAGCGTTTGCCCTGCTTCCCAGCGGTTGAAACCGTCGGTATCTTTAAGCTGTAATAGACGCAGATCATCATCGCTCAAATTTGTGATTAACTTTACCGGTGCAGAAAAGCCGCGCAAGATTGACGGTACTGGCGGCGTATTCACATGATTAAAAGTGAAGCTTTGTTCACGCTCAGTCACTTCTAATATTTGCGTGTCATGCGTTTGCTCACCCGTTGCATCGAGCAAGCCAACCGCCACTGGTATATGCAGTGGCTTTTTGTCTATCTGCCCTGGTGTTGCAGATTGGGATTGCTGGAGTGTAAGGGTGTATGTACTCTGCGCTGCATTGTATTGGCTAGTAGCTTTTAAAGTTGGCGTGCCAGCTTGCTTGTACCACAAAAAAAACTGCGACATATCGCGACCTGATGCATCTGCCATGCATTGAACAAAGTCATCGCAGGTAACGGCATGCCCATCATATCTATCAAAATACAAATCAGTTGCTTTGCGAAATGTTGCTTCCCCTAGCAAAGTGTGCTGCATACGAATGATTTCTGCACCCTTTTCATACACGGTTTTTGTGTAGAAATTGCTAATCTCGATAAATTGATCTGGTTGGACAGCGTGCGCCAGCGGACCTGCGTCTTCTGAAAACTGTAGGCGGCGCAAGGAGTTTACATCATCAATCCGCTGCACGGCTTGCGAGTTCATATCAGCGCTAAACTCTTGGTCTCTAAAAACGGTAAAGCCTTCTTTGAGGGATAGCTGGAACCAGTCCCTACAGGTCACGCGGTTGCCAGTCCAGTTATGAAAATACTCATGCCCAATCACACCTTCAACACTCATAAAGTCATTATCAGTCGCGGTATCTTGATGTGCGAGGACTAGCGAAGTGTTAAAAATATTCAGTGACGTGTTTTCCATGGCGCCCATGTTGAAATCACTCACGGCTACGATGTTAAACAAATCCAGCTCATACTCACGGCCGTACTTTTCTTCATCCCATTTCATGGCTTTAATTAGAGACTGCATGGCATGGCCACATTGTTTCTCGTCACCTGAACGAACATAGATATGCAGGTCGACATTGCGTCCAGACATTGTTTTGAATGTGTCTGCGACTCGTACAAGGTCACCAGCAACCAATGCAAAAAGGTAGCAAGGTTTTGGGAATGGATCATGCCAGACAGTAAAATGGCGTCCCTCAACACATTCACCTGACTCTACGAGGTTGCCGTTAGAAAGCAGTACTGGATATTTGCTTTTATCTCCCTCAACACGCACTGTGAAAGTGCTAAGTACATCTGGGCGATCTTGAAAGTAAGTGATGCGGCGAAAGCCTTCGGCTTCACATTGCGTGCAATAAGTACCTTGAGATTTGTATAACCCCTCAAGCAATGTGTTGGATGCCGGATCAATTTCCGAGGTAATCGTCAGTGTGAATTTCTCACCTGCATTATTGATGGTCAAGGTATCGTCATCGACGATGTAGCTATCAAACGGCTTGTTATCAAGCTCAACAGAGATAAGGGACTGACCTTCACCATTTAAGATTAAGTCATTTGAAGCACTTTCTGGATTTTTAAGGTACCGCACCTCCGACTTTACAATTGTTTTATCTTCTAACAATGTAAAGCTGAGGTTTACATGCGCAACTTTATAAGAAGCTGGCAGATAGTCTTTTAAATATATAGTCTTAGGTGTCAGGTCTTTTTCTGTTGGTATCATCATAATCTTTGCTGGTTATGTTTCTTAATCATTATTAAAAGGGCGGATTCAAAACCAACCGTCACAGCTTATCGCCTAGACGAAATTAGCGACTATTTACTTAAGCGGTTCATTGATTTCAATATCAACTTTGCCACTATTAGGTTTAACTGCGGATGATGTGCCTTGTAAATCACCCGCTTGCGGCTTGGCATCACCTGTTTTTGAAATGCGCGCCACTATCACCACTTCACCGGCTTGTGAAAGCTTATTCGCTGGCATTAAGCCTTTACTGTCATCTAAATGATAAGTGTAAGGTAAGTCTTTTACCGTGATGCGTTCAATGGCAAGCGGCATACTAGCGCCTTGTGCGGCACGTGCATACACAAACACTGTGGCTGCAGGATCAATATTGGCAGCAAGCGCTGGTGCTAATTTAACTGTTCCGCTGATGCCTTGAGCGGCTTCGGCTGCTGGCGCAGCGGATTCAGTCGCAGGCACTTTGATACCCGCTAATCGATACACTTCATCTAGCGATGCTTTAACTTTAGGCGCGATGTCAGAATCGGCAGGCAATTCTTTTTGCAGACTCTGCCAATAGATAATGGCTTGTTTGTAATCTTTACGATTGGTTGCAGCCGCGGCAGCTAGCAACAAAGATTTAATATGATGTGGATCTAGCTTTAAAGCCTGATTCACCAATTCTGTTGGTTTGCCTGCTAAGTTATAGCCGTTTGATACCGCTAAAGCATCTGCGTAATCAGCTAACAATTGCGCATCATTCGGAATTATTTTTACCGCTTTCTCATAAGCTGGCACGGCGTCAGAAGTGCGGCCTAACTCTATATAAGTTCTGGCCAGTAATGCCCAGCCTTTACCATCTACAGGATTTTGCGCTAACTTAGCATTCATTGCTGCAAGTAGCGGCTCTACGTTACCCGTCCGAGCGCTCTGCTCTTCAATAGTTTGAGCCGCCTTTGGCGTACCGATTGCGGCTGGACTACCAATTTTGTAGTAAATCAATATTGAAGCTAACGGCAGTAGTATGACTAAAATCAAAGCCAATGTTCGGTCTGGCTTGATGCTAGCTGTTAGCACATTACTTGTGCCAATCTCATCAAGCATGCGCCGCTCAAGTTCAGTTTTAGCAAGCTCATACTGTGCAGCTCCCAACACGCCATTGATTTTGTCTTGCGCTATTTCATCAAATTGCTGACGAAAAATTGCACGTTTTTCCGCATTAGCATCTGTGGTGACAGTCTTATTAGGCTTTAATAAAACAGGCAAAATAAGTGCCATCGTAGCGACTATCATCGCAATTACAACTACCCAAAATAACAACATCATGCTTCCTTATTTTATGAGCTACTTATTAAGTAACTCGCGTACTTTACGGACTTCTTCTTCAGTCAGCGGGGCATCACCAGCCATTGTTTGACGTCTGCGCAGTTGTAGAAATAAACCAAAACCACCAATCAATAGCAAGGCAAATGGTCCTAGCCATAATAAAACAGTGCTAGCTTTAAGTGGCGGACGATAGCGTACAAAATCGCCATAACGTGCGACTAAGTAATCAATCACTTCTTTATCGGTTTTGCCGGCGCGCAATTGCTCGCGAATTTCTTTTCGTAAATCTTCAGCCAGTGGCGCACTTGAATCTGCCAAGGTAGTGTTCTGACAAACCAAACAACGTAACTCTTGTGACATTGCTTTTAAACGTGCCTCAAGCACTGGGTCTTCGGCCAATGGTTTGGCTTCACCTGCAAATGCAAGATTTGTACTAAAAAAAATATTTAACGCCAGCAAAAGTAATATGAGTAACTTTTTCATCTTTGCAGCTCTTTCAACAAGGGTACAATTTTTGTAAACAAAATCTCATCAGTGATTGGGCCAATTTGTTTGTAGCGAATGACGCCCGCTTTATCGATAATATAAGTTTCTGGTACGCCATAGACGCCATAATTAATGCCAATTTTACCGTCTGCATCGGTGGCTACTTTCTTATAAGGATTGCCGTTTGCAGCCAACACAGCTTGTGCCTCTGCATCAGTATCTTTGTAATCCAGACCATAAGTGGCAATTTGGCCAGTCTTTGCCATATCCATCAATACTGGGTGCTCATCACGGCAGGCGCCGCACCATGATGCCCAAACGTTGAGCAACCACACTTGGCCTTTCATATCGGCGCTATTAAAAGTTTTGCCAACCTCGCCCAAAATAGGCGCTTGAAATACTGGTGCTGGCTTACCGACCAATGGCGAAGGCACTTCATGCGGGTCTAAAAACAATCCTTTAAATAAAAACCCTACCGCAATAAGAAACAAAGCGAGTGGTATTAAAAATTTTGCCATTCTATTCATGCGTAAAAACTCCAGATCATGCCTCAAAAGCCTCTTGAGCTTCCTTAGCCGCTTTTCTATTTACAATACGGTAACGACGGTCTGAAAGCGCTAAAATGCCGCCCAGAGCCATGATTATTGCACCCGCCCATATCCATTGCACGAATGGTTTAATGTAAATGCGCACGCTCCAAGCACCATTTTCAAGCGGCTCACCTAGTGAAACATATAAATCTTTAACTACACCTGGCTGTATGTCTGCCTCTGTCATCACTGAGCCTTGCACGGGGTAAAAACGTTTTTCAGGGTGAAGTACTGTAATTTCCTTACTATTACTTAAAACGCTAAATGTACCTTGCGAAGACAAATAATTTGGCCCTGCAATTTCTTGCACGCCTTTAAATAAAAATGACAAATTACCTACTTTAGCCACGTCGTTCACTTCCATGCGGACATCTTGTTCTGATTCGTAACCCTTTACCAAAGTCACGCCTAGAATAAACACGCCTATGCCAAGGTGAGCAAGTAACATTCCGTAAAATGCCAGCGGTATGCCTTTTATATTTTCAAGCAAAGTAGGCGTTGCGGCTTGACGTGTTTTAATTCTATTGCGAAGCAATATCAAGGTCGTGCTGACAACCCAAATGCCTAAGAACACGCCTACAGCGGTCATTAAAGTGATTTTTCCCATAGCAAAAGGTATTAGCAAAGCAGAAAATACACTAATCACGGCGGCAACTCTCAAACGCGTACCAATTTCTGGCAAGCTCGCTTTCTTCCATTTAGCTAGCGGACCTAAACCCATTAAAAATAAACCTGGTGCCATAATAGCCACAAAAACCGCATCAAAATATGGCGGGCCTACTGAGATTTTTCCAGCACCAAGTGAATCCATTAACAGTGGGTATAATGTGCCTAATAATACTGATCCCGCCGCCGCAACCAATACGACGTTATTCGCAAGTAACATTGACTCACGTGAGACTACGTCGAACTTTTCACCCAAACCAACAGTTGGCGCCCTTAAAGCAAATAGTAGCAGTGCACCACCAATGACTACGATTAAATAAATGAGAATAAATAAGCCGCGACCAGGATCAGTCGCAAATGCATGGACAGAGGTAAGTACGCCAGAGCGCACTAAAAATGTACCTAGCAAACTTAATGAGAAGGCACAGATAGAAAGCAATACTGTCCAAACTTTAAAGGCATCTCGCTTTTCTGTCACTGCAAGCGAGTGAATTAGTGCGGTACCCACCAACCATGGCATAAACGAAGCATTTTCCACCGCATCCCAAAACCACCACCCGCCCCAACCAAGCTCGTAATAAGCCCATTTACTACCGAAAGCAATGCCCAGTGTTAAAAACACCCATGCTACCGTGGTCCAAGGTCGCGTCCAGCGTGCCCAAGCTATATCTAAACTGCCGTCTAGCAATGCTGCAATCGCGAATGCAAACGCTACAGAAAAACCTACATAGCCCATATAAAGTACTGGTGGATGAAATACCATACCTGGATCTTGCAACAGCGGATTCAGGTCTCGACCATCTAGAGCAGCAGGTATCAAACGCTCAAAAGGATTGGACGTAAATATAATAAACGCTAGAAAGCCAATACTGACCATGCCCATCACCGCAATCAACCTAATCCTAAAGCTTTCAGGCAGATCTTTAACAAACATGGTCACTGCCATCGTCCATACCGCTAATATAGAAACCCAAAGTAGCATAGAGCCCTCGTGACCACCCCATAGCGCAGCCAATCGATAGGCTAAAGGCAAGTGCGAGTTAGAGTTAGAAGCAACGTACAGCACCGAAAAATCATTGGCATAAAAAGAATAATCTAAACAAATAAAAGCAATGACAATAAATACAAATTGCGCACGTGCTGCTGGTACGGCTAAATTTGTCAGGGTTGCTTGGTTTTTCCATACACCCATCAACGGCAATGTGCCCTGAACGATGGCAAAACAAAATGCAAGGATAAGTGAAAACTGGCCTATTTCTGGTATCACTTTACATTCTCCTTGGTTTTTGCATCTTGGGCTGCTTTGAGCGCTGCTGCTGCTTCTGGCGGCATATAGTTTTCATCATGCTTAGCCAACACTTGACTCGCTTCAAACAAGCCCTTTTGGTTAAGTTCACCCTCTGCCACCACGCCTTTACCTTCTTTAAACAAATCGGGCAGAATGCCTTTGTATTCTACTAACATTGATTTCGCTGTATCAGTCACTTTAAATTGCACACGCAAGCCATCAGGCAGGCGCTTTAGGCTACCATTTTCGACCAAACCACCAATTCTAAAACTACCAGATTTTGGCGCCTTGCCATTTTCCACTTCAGTAGGCGTAAAGAAAAATACCAAATTACTTTTGAATGAATTAGTGATT
>JANLZY010000388.1:0-2918 GCA_031359365.1 Methylotenera sp.
AATTGGTAACTGCAAAGCGCGTCTATAAAACATATAAAAAACTAATGTGCCAAAGGCTAAATGGATAGGCCATAGCCCTATGATTCCACTGATTTTACCTTGCGCAATCCAAGCCTGAACGATATTGAGTAGATTGTTGTAGATGATATAAATCACGATAGCCAGTGCAAAATTTGCTGAGCGTCCTGCACGAGGATCTAATGCGCTTAAAGGGATGGCGAGCAGTGCAAGTATCAGCGCAGAAAACGGCATGGCAAGGCGCCATTGCAATTCAGCAATATTGCTACTACTTTTGTTCATGATTAACTCGCTACTGGAAATCGATTGCGTTGAAGGAGGCTCACGCTTTGCCTCGCTAGCCTCCACACGAATGGCGTACTTCTCAAACTCCGTTGTTGAATATTCAGCCGTGCCACGAGCCCCTTCGTAGCGGTGGCCGTGTTCCATCAGCAAAAAATTATCGCCGTTTTTCTCAGCCAGCCGGCTACCTTGTGCCGCGACAATGATGCCTAATTTTTGATGTTGTATCGACTGAACAAAGATGTTTTTAACAATATTACCTAGCTCATCAAAACTCTCTATAAAAAATACACGATCTGCATGCGCTGATTCTTTAAATACGCCAGGGCTAATGGCGGCTAAGTCATCGCGACTTTCAAGCTGTACACGAAAATCTTCTACTTTGTTGGTGGCCCAAGGCGTTACAAATAGACTTAAAAAAGCAATAATCACTACAATAGGAACGGCAAATATGAGTATTGGACGTATCCAGCTAGTGATGCTAAGGCCCGCACTAAACCAAATGACCATTTCGGAGTCTCTATACCAGCGAGAAAGCGTCAGTAGTATCGCTAAAAATAGACTCAGAGATAACAATAAAGGCATGAACCGAATGATGTTAAAGCCTAATATGGTGGTGATAGCATCGTTAGGCAATACGCCTTTTGCCGCCAGTTGAACCAAGTAACCCGCACGTTGAGCGATGACAATCCCTATTAATATAAGAAAAGTACCACTGGCGGTAGCGATGAGTTCGTGTAAGAGTGAACGCCTAAAAAGCATATGATTTATTGGTGACTATATATTTACAACTATGAATTGCGTGTAAAACACGCGATAATTTAACTTAATAAAATAAAAAGGGTGAAGCGATGAAATCCAACACTATGGAATTTAGCATAAAAAATGACAATCCGCTAAAGCTGCAAAGCGATTGCATGATTATAGGCGTTTATGAAGATAAAAAACTGTCAGATGCTGCTCAATCTGTCGATACAGCGTCCGCTGGCTACCTTTCAAATATTCTAAAACGCGGTGATTTTGATGGTAAAGCTGACACCACTTTAATATTGCATAACGTGCCGGGCACCGCCAGCGAACGTGTTTTGCTGGTCGGCTTAGGTAAGGAGTCTGATTTTTCTGAAAAGCAATATTGCAAAGCGGCGCGTGCTTCAATGAAAGCTTTAGCCCATGGTGGCACCAGCAAAGCAACTACTTTCTTAGCAGAATTAACTGTAAAGCAATTAACGACTAAACAAAAAACTGCGCTTTTAGTTGAAGTGAGCCTTGATGCCGCTTATAAGTTTGATGCGATTAAGAAGAAAAAAGAAGAGTCTAAAAAAGGCCTAGCAACCTTGAGTATTAATGTCGCCGCTGGCGATGTAAAAGAAGCTAAAGCTGGTCTGGCCGATGGTTTGGCATTGGCTTCCGGTGTGAGTTTTGCGAAAGATTTAGGTAACTTGCCGCCAAACGTTTGCACACCTAGCTATTTGGCAGAGCAAGCGCAGGCATTGGGTAAGAAGCATGATTTCAAGGTTAAAGTTTTAGAGCGTGATGAACTTAAAAAATTAGGCATGGGTTCATTTTTGGCCGTGTCGCAAGGCAGTGAAGAGCCGCCTAAATTTATTATCATGCAGCACTTAAAAGGTAAAAAAGAGCAAAAGCCAGTCGTGCTAGTGGGGAAAGGTATTACCTTTGATACTGGCGGTATTTCATTGAAACCAGGTTCTGAAATGGATGAGATGAAATACGATATGTGCGGCGCTGCAAGTGTGCTGGGTACATTCAAAACCATTGCAGAAATGGACCTGCCATTGAATGTAATTGGCGTTATTCCTACCTGTGAAAATATGCCAGATGGCCGCGCGACAAGGCCAGGTGATGTATTAACCAGTATGTCTGGATTGACTATCGAAGTATTAAATACCGATGCTGAAGGCCGTTTGATTCTATGTGATGCGCTTACTTACGCCGAACGTTTTGAACCAAGCGCCGTGATTGATATTGCCACGTTGACAGGCGCCTGTGTGATTGCCTTGGGTCATCACGCAAGTGGTTTGTTCAGTAATAACGATGACTTGGCAAGAGAGCTATTACAAGCAGGTGAAACTGCGCTAGATCGCGCATGGCACATGCCGATGTGGGATGATTACCAACCGTTGCTCGATAGTAACTTTGCTGATATGGCCAATATCGGCGGCCGTGCAGCTGGTAGTATCACCGCGGCTTGTTTCTTATCTCGATTTGCTAAAAAATATGATTGGGCGCACTTGGATATTGCGGGTACTGCTTGGAAGTCAGGCAAAGAAAAAGGGGGGACTGGTCGCCCAGTGCCGCTATTAACCGCATTTTTAGTGAATAGAGCGAACAGCTCGAAAAAATAGTACGCGTTATGACTCGTGTTGAATTCTATTTTAATGTGCCTGATAAATTTGCAAAAACGGTAGAGCTCTGTGAAAAGGCGCTTGCTAAGGGTCGCCAACTGACGATTTATACGCAAAACGATGCTATGAGTAGTGATATGCAAAACTTACTATGGACGCATTCAGCCAGCAGTTTTTTGGCAAATAGCAATGTGAATGAAGCGCATAGTCAATTTTCGCCTATCGTAATAGATGCTAAAGGTGAAAACTTATTAC
>JANLZY010000402.1:0-2316 GCA_031359365.1 Methylotenera sp.
TGGTGAACTCAAAGCGACACTAGGTGCTTCCAAGCTCACGGCAGACCAACAACGCATTAGAGAGCTAGAACGTGTACTCGCAATAGCGCTAGAAGAGCGCGACATCTTTAAAAAGCCACTGCACATGCAAGAGGCCGTAGCATCTACGGCCCACTCTAGATTCAGACAGAGCTTGCAGCACAAGGCGTAATGCCAAGTATTAATCGCATTAAACATCGACGTATATTACACGGCATCCGTTGTACTCATAATAAGAAGTTTCGGGTCACCACTGACTCTAAGCATCTTATGCCAGTGGCTAGAAACTTACTGGATCGTCAATTCGCTTGTACTGCACCCAACCAAGTCTGGTTGGCTGACCTTACCTACATTTCCACAGGCGAAGGCTGGCTTTATCTAGCCGCTGTCAAAGACCTCTACACCTGTGAAATTGTAGGCTGGTCAATGGATAGTCGTATGACACAAACCTTGGTGATAGATGCGCTGACGGCCGCATATTGGAAGAAGAAAAAGGCACCAGGCTTAATGCATCACTCTGATGACTTGCCCCTCTACTAAATCGGACCCAGCTCACAAGCTAGCCATCACTGAATCTGTCATGGTGCCACGGCTATGGCGTCTTGACCAGATTGTAGTGTGAGCTGGTTGCCAGCGGCAAGTTGGGTTGTTATTGTAGGCACTGCTTTGGCTATTGGCTTGACCTTTGCCGCGACTGGCTGCCACATCTACACTTAAACCTGCGCCACTACCGCTTAAACCAATAGAAACCCCAAGGCTCGCATTGCTAGATTCATTCTCACTACTGGTGGTCTGCGTATATGTGCTGGCGGTTAAGTTGATATTTTGCGCAGCAATTAGCGTGGCGTTATTGCCTGCGGTTATTTGACTGCCTTGCACGTTTAAGTCATTTTTGGTGGCATGAATGGTTACATCACCGCCTGCCGTGACTTTGCTGCCTTGGCTATCCAGCCAAACTAAAACTAAAGTAGTGTTCAAATATAGCGATATTAATCATCCTCATACAAAGTTTAAATGAAAAAAGGGGCAGATTTCTCTGCCCCATCACACACGCTAATTTAGCTAGAATTAAGCCTGTCCTGTAAACCTTATTTGCCAGTTAAAGCTGTTGCTGCTTCAGAGGGTGCTGCTGTTTTAACTGCTTTTTTAGCATGTTTAGCGTGATGTTTTTTCGCAGTTTTTACAGGTGCTGCTTTAACGTCAGCAGCTGGCTTAACTGCCGCAGCTTCAGTTTTAGCTGGTTCAGCTACTTTTGCCGCTTCGGCTTTTACTGGCTCAGCAGCTTTAGTTACAGTCGCTTTTACGGCTTCTACTGGTTTAGCTGCGTCAGCAGCAAATGCTGAAGAACCTAATGTTGATGCAAATGCGCCTGCTAATAATACTGCTAAAAATTTGTTCATTTAAATCTCCGAAAATAAAGTAAGAATAGGTACTGCATTAGGAATTACTGGCTGACATTTGTTTGAAGCTTTTATCTGTCACCCTTGATTACATGTTATAGCGCGAAGCTGACCCGAAGCTGACAGTAATTGTTTTTTATTCAAATCACTGAGTAATTAATGCAGTTCGCCAAAAATAGATTGGATTTGCAACATAATTAACTTTTTAGAAGCCTATGGGCGGTGGTAACTTCAATGCATTTAAGCTTAGCCGGTGGTCACTTGATATTGACTTCGCAGTTTGCCCAAGAGGTTATTTAGTCCTTTGGGTCTCACACGCTACAGTGTCGTATTGGTCTAATTGCTCTTTCAAGCATGAGTTCAAGAGTTGCCGTGCCAGTTTCGACATTATGATATGTCTATTGAAGCGGGTGAAGTCCACTTGCCTGCCCTTAGTTGCAATGGCAAACTATGAAGTATAAATTTAGACTCTAAATATTCATTAGATCAGAATAAGCTAGTAAGTTAATATCAACTAATGTATTTCTGCGAAAATTGATGGAGACTCAGCTTTGAGTTTGAATCGAGAACAGTCACAAAATGAAGAGCTTGCTAACTGCATTAGCCATGGAATAGGCTTAATTGCAGCAATTATAGGGGCTCCATTTCTAATATCTCATGCAGCATACTATGGGGATAGCAAATTTATTGTTGGCGTATCTGTTTTTTCGTTGACAACCATACTCCTTTACTTAGCATCCACTGCCTATCACATAGTCCCCATCGGTAAAGCAAAACGCATACTAAATGTAATCGATCATTCCATTATCTTTCTGCTTATCGCTGGAACTTATACTCCATTCACACTTGGAGTATTACGCGGCGCATGGGGATGGACACTATTTGGGTTAGTTTGGAG
>JANLZY010000424.1:0-7666 GCA_031359365.1 Methylotenera sp.
GATTAAACTTCTTTGCCACTTTCAGAAAGGACTAAGAACACGCCAAGCAAAATAATCGCCAACGTTATATATTCATTAGTGGTGACATGCTCATTTGCAAACCAAATACCAACAGCGAATGCCACAACAGGGTTAACAAACGTATTACTGCTCGCCACCAGCGGACGCACGGTTTTAAGTAAATATTGGTAAGCACTATAC
Source organism: Methylotenera sp. (assembly GCA_031359365.1). Classification (GTDB taxonomy): domain Bacteria; phylum Pseudomonadota; class Gammaproteobacteria; order Burkholderiales; family Methylophilaceae; genus Methylotenera. Next base: position 202 of record JANLZY010000424.1, read on the forward strand.
GAGACGATGGAGCCCAAGACTACCAAAAACAGCATTGCACCCCAAGATTTAGCACTGATATATTGCGGCCAGCTTTCACCTTGAAATGCGCTCACACACAATAGCACTATGCCGCCGGCCAACATCTGTGCGGCGCTTGCCATTAAACCTGCTGGCATATCCATGCGTTTGCTCCATACTGAACCAAACGACCAGCAAGCTGCGGCAAATATCAACAGCATTGCACTCGCGAACTCTCCATGCAGGCTACCACCAACATTTAGCAGCACGATACCTACTAAACCAATAGCGATACCCAGCCACTCTTTACGGGTAATGTGATGTCCCCAAATAGACGAGAAAATCGCCATCCAGATTGGAGCAGTCGCAATAGAAAGTGCCGCAACACTTGATGAAACCGTTTGCTGCACATAGCACACCGTGCCATTACCAAGCGCTGGCAACAGAATACCAATTGCAGTTGCGCCTAGCCATTGCCGTTTAGTAGGATTAGGTGCGCCCAAAAAGCGCATGACTATATATAGAATAGAGCCTGCAACCGCAAAACGTATGCCTGCCATCAAAAATGGTGGGAAGCTTTCTATGCCAAAACGAATAGCAAGGTAAGTTGAACCCCAGATGAAGTAGGTGCAGAACAGCGCTAGAACAATCAGTAGGCTTTGATTTTTATTACTCATAATCGATCGTTAAGTTGTTAAATCGACCAAAGACGAGGTGCTTAAGCGCGGACAGTACGTTTAGTACGGCAAGCGAAAAGCAACGAAGTATTTGGTCGATTTTTACGGAAAATCACACCTGCGGATGCGCACGCTCAGACTTAGACTGAATCTTATTCAAGGCATTCAAATAGGCTTTTACCGATGCAACTACAATATCAGTATCCGCACCCTGCCCATTCACAATACGACCACCTTTAGAAAGACGCACAGTCACTTCGCCCTGCGCATCGGTTCCGCTGGTAATATTATTGACGGAGTAAAGCTGTAACTCAGCACCACTGCTTACAATGGTTTCAATCGCCTTGAAAGCAGCATCTACTGGGCCACCGCCATTAGCTTCTGCGCGCGTTTCAACACCATTTTCCGATACTGTAATAACTGCATGTGGTACTTCACCAGTAATGGATGACACCTGCAAATACACTAATTTGAAGCTTTCTGTCGTCTCAGAAACAAAGTCATCACTTACCAAAGCATGCAAATCTTCATCAAAAATCTCTGATTTTTTATCAGCCAAATCTTTGAATTTTGCAAACGCCACATTCAACAAATCGTCTGTTTCCAACTCAATGCCAAGCTCTTTCAAGCGCGTTCTAAATGCGTTACGACCTGACAATTTACCCAAAGTTAATTTGTTAGCATTCCAGCCTACATCTTCTGCGCGCATGATTTCGTACGTTTCGCGATGCTTCAATACGCCATCTTGATGAATACCAGATTCATGTGCAAAGGCATTCGCACCTACAATTGCTTTGTTTGGCTGTACTGGGTAGCCCGTAATGGTTGACACTAACTTACTTGTTGTGACAATTTGCGTGGCATCGATACTTGTCGTTAAGTTAAAGATATCGCTACGGGTTTTAATCGCCATGACCACTTCTTCTAAGCTGGCATTACCAGCGCGCTCACCCAAGCCATTAATGGTACATTCCACTTGACGTGCACCATTCATTACCGCGGCCAATGAGTTAGCTACCGCCATGCCCAAGTCGTTATGACAGTGTGTCGACCATACGACTTTATCGCTATCTTTTACGCGCTGTATTAAGGATGCCATACGCTCGCCCCACGGCGCAGGTATTGAATAGCCAACGGTATCTGGCACATTGATCGTAGTTGCACCCGCTTCAATGACTGCATCAAACACGCGTACTAAGAAATCCATATCTGAACGCACTGCATCTTCGGCTGAAAACTCTACATCTTTGGTATATTCCAACGCCCATTTAACGGCTTGCACCGCACGCTCGACCACTTGGTCTTCCGTCATGCGAAGTTTGTTTTCCATGTGGATTTTGCTGGTGGCAATAAACGTATGAATACGGCCGCTAGCGGCATGTTTAATCGCCTCGCCTGCACGTCGCACATCATTTTCACTAGCACGTGCCAATGAACATACCGTTGAGTTTTTAATGATTTTGGCGATTTCTGAAATTGATTCAAAATCACCTGGGCTAGCAGCAGCAAAGCCTGCCTCAATTACGTTAACACCCAATTTTTCAAGCTGTCGTGCAATACGGATTTTTTCTTCTTTGGTCATCGCTGCGCCTGGGCTTTGTTCGCCATCGCGCAAGGTAGTGTCAAAAATAATAATTTGATCTTGTTTAGCTGCTTGGTTCGTCGCTGTGTTCATAGTCATTACCTATCTTTTATTCTGTTTAATTTTAGCGCTATCTAACTCAAATGCATTGAGCACAAATAATAGCATTTCGCTGCGATTATTACGCAACGGCATTTAATACAATGGGGTGTGGGGGTATAGTTTGCGCGCTAGCGCAGGTTGTTGCTACGGAGCGCAGCAGTACGTAACGCAAAAAGTTTGCGTAACAACAACGCGCTAGCGATGACGCTAGCCGCATAAATAACTGATGAGATATGTGAAATAAACATAGTAATAGAAATATAGTATTTTTTACAAAGTTGCGCAAGTGTTTAATTTGATGGTCGCAACTTCAAAGTGGCAAGAATCGTAAAGTGAACAATTTACTCAGGTTTAGCTTTCTCAAATTTTTCCTGTACCCACATGATGTAACCTGATAGCGCATATGATGCCATCACGAACAGCAGCACTTCTGGCGGGCTGTATGAAATCAGCACAATCACTAACATAATGGCCAAAATCACAAAAAATGGCACACTTTCTTTTAGGTTAATGTCTTTGCCGCTGTAGTAGCGTAAATCACTCACCATTGAAAGACCTGCAAATATAGTAAGACCCCAAGCCATCCATTTCCATTGTAATACACCAAAAAATACGTCACGGCCACTCACACCATACTCGTAAGAAACCCACACAAAACCAGCCAACAATGCGGCTGCGCCTGGGCTAGGTAAGCCTTGGAAGTAGCGCTTATCTTGATTGTCATCATCTAATTTAGTGTTGAATCTTGCCAAACGCAATGCAGCACAGGCGCAATAAGTAAATGCCGCTAACCAGCCTAATTTACCCAGAGGCTTCAATGCCCATATATATAGTATAAGCGCTGGCGCTACACCAAAAGACACCATATCTGAAAGGCTATCGTATTCTGCACCGAAGGCGCTTTGTGTATTGGTCATACGAGCAACACGACCATCCAAGCCATCCAGCACCATCGCCACAAAGATCGCAATTGCAGCAAGCTCAAAGTTACCATTCATGGCCTGCACAATGGCAAAAAAACCTGAGAATAATGCTGCTGAGGTAAACAAATTCGGTAGCAAATAAATACCACGGTGGCGCAAGCTCGCGCTATCGGTTTCCCTGCGCTTTACTTTATCGTTAGATTTAATCTTGTCGTTAGGCTCAATCATGCTTGAACAACCATTTAAAATTAAGGTGAGCTAGTATATCAAACACTAGCTGTAGCAAACAATTTACTTAAGTGGCTCACGGCGTAAAGTAATACCGCACTAGGTGAAAGAAAATCGGTGCGGCAAAGCTAACTGAATCCACTCTATCCAGCATGCCGCCGTGACCTTCTATCATATTACCCCAATCTTTAGCGCCCAAACTACGCTTGATAGCAGACATTACCAAGCCGCCCAGAAAGCCCATTATGACAATGACTGCTGCCATACCAGCGCTTTGCAGTGGAGTGAATGGCGTAATCCACCACAATCCTGCACCGACTAAAATCGACGATAAACCACCACCGATGAGACCTTCCAGTGTTTTATTAGGGCTGACAATAGGTGCAACCTTAGTTTTGCCAAACAAGTTACCGAATACATACTGCAGCACATCGCTCAATTGAACAATGAGCAAAAAGTAAAATAGCAGCAAGGTATTTTGACCTTCAAAGTTCGTAATTGGTAGCAAAAGCAAGGCTGGCGCATGGCTGATGCAATAAATAGAAATCATCACACCCCATTGAATTTTAGCTGCGCGCTCTAAAAAATGTTCGGTATCCTGCGCGAGCACTGAAATAGAGGGCATCAATAAAAAGGCATAAACAGGGATAAGCACGCTAAACAAGCCATACCAATCGGTGTAAATCAAATAATAATGTAAAGGTATCAGCAGAAAAAAAGCTAATGACAATGTGCGGTGATCGCCTGCGCGCGTTGGCGTAAGCGTCATAAATTCACGCAAGGCGAAATATGAAATAAAGCCAAATAAAATAATGGTGCCCAACTTCCCTGCCAAAAAGGCAATAATGAGAATTGCCACCATCATCCACCATGCATTCACCCGTGAAATGAGGTTATTGATGAGCTTTAATGATTTTTCCGATGGATTATTTTTGGCTAATAGTTGACGTTTTAATGCCCAGCCAACAATAGAGGCTATAAACAATAATGCGGCTACAGCGCCTATCAACCCATAAAACTTATGGGTTGGGTCTAGCGTTTCAAGCGTGTTAGAAAAATGAGTTAGCATGGCTATACTTTCCTGTACTTTCATTCAATCAATTACCCTAAATCAAACTCAAAATCGCAGCGCGAGCACGCGTTAAAAATGCTTTTTTATGCTCATCGGCTTGCCATGTAAGTGTCGCGCCAAAACGCACTGTACAAATTAAGGGCACAGGCAAATAACTACCTTTTGGCATGCAACGATGTAATGTATCTAAATAAACTGGGATAAGTTTTACATGAGGAAAGGCTTCGGCTAAATGATACAAACCACCTTTAAAATCGCTAGGCTCAGCCTGCGCTTTACGAGTGCCTTCTGGAAAAAGAATCAACGAATCACCCGCAGCAAGCGCAGCTAACAACGGTTCTAATGGGTCGCTATGGCGCGAAACTTCCCGGTCGATTAGCACCGCATTAAGCACTTTTAATACAATAAAGCGCTTAATTTTTCCACGTCCCCAGTAATCTTTAGCGGCTACTGGTCTGGTTTTTGCGCGAATAGCTGCAGGTAATGCAACCCATAAAGCCAGCGTATCTAAATGACTGGTGTGATTCGTAAAGTAAATACTTTGCGCCACACTAGGTGCAGCGCCTACCCAGCGCGGATGAGCGCCAACTAAAAGTCTAACCAGACCAATCATGGCTAATCGTGTGATATCTATAAGCATATTGGCTAAGTTAATGAATAAACATTGCTTTTTTATAAAAGTTTATTGTGGTTTATTGATACAAAAATGAGTATAGCAAAGCCTTGTGATAAAATCGCGGGTTCTTAAAAGACGGTTCAAATAGCCCTACCATGCAATTTACCTTACACAAACAAGATGGCCTTGCCCGTCGCGGTACTGTTCACCTAGCACATGGTGATGTACAAACGCCTGCATTCATGCCAGTGGGCACTTATGGCACGGTAAAAGCGATGTCGCCACTCGAGCTTAAAGAAATTGATGCACACATCGTTTTAGGCAACACTTTCCACCTGTGGCTACGTCCTGGTTTAGAGGTGATTGCAGCTCATGGCGGCTTGCATAAATTTATGGGCTGGGATGGCCCAATACTGACCGATTCAGGCGGCTTCCAAGTATTCAGCTTAGGCGCAATGCGTAAAATTTCTGAAGAAGGCGTTAAGTTTAAAAGCCCCATTAATGGCGATACTTGCTTTTTAACACCAGAAGAATCCATGCGCATTCAAAAAGTGTTGAACAGCGACATCGTGATGATTTTTGACGAATGCACGCCTTTTCCAGCGACATTAAAAGAAGCGAACGACTCAATGCAATTAAGTTTGCGTTGGGCAAAACGCAGCAAAGACGCGCATCAGGGCAATAGCAATGCGCTGTTTGGCATTATTCAAGGCGGCATGTTTGAAGAGTTGCGTGACGTATCGCTAGCAGGTTTAACTGAAATTGATTTTGATGGCTTTGCCATTGGCGGCTTATCAGTCGGTGAGCCAAAAGAAGATATGCTGCGCATATTGGCGCACACGGCGCCAAAAATGCCACAAAACAAACCACGCTACCTGATGGGCGTTGGTACACCAGAAGATTTAGTTGCAGCAGTTTCGCAAGGTATAGATATGTTCGACTGTGTGATGCCAACTCGCAACGCCCGCAACGGCTGGCTATTCACCCAATATGGCGACGTGAAAATTAAGAATACCCGCTATAAAACTGACACCCAACCTTTAGATGCTGATTGCGCTTGCTACACCTGCCAAAACTTCAGCCGCGCCTATTTGCACCATTTACACAGAGTAGGCGAAATTCTAGGCGCGCGTTTAAACACCATACACAATCTGCATTATTACCAAGTGTTGATGGCAAGCATGCGAAGTGCAATTGAAGCAGGTACTTTTGAAGCATTTAAAACAGAGTTTGCAATAAAACGTACTCAACTTAATACCTAAAATAACCAACCCTGCAATACTTATGAATATTGGCTTGTAGGGTAAATTATTTTATTCACAATAGGCATGTCGCAAAAGCACTCATTACTAACTAAAAGCATAAGATATTGTCCTAAAGTGACGAGTCTGCAATAAATAACAGTCTGTGTTAAAATCCGAAGCTAATTTTTTACAATATCCAGTTCATTTATAAAGAGAGTTCAACGTGTTTATTTCAAATGCATACGCAGCAGGTGCTACAACAGGTGGCGATTTAATGAGTTTTCTTCCACTTATCGTTATTTTTGTATTATTTTTCTTTATGATCATTCGTCCGCAAATGAAAGCGGCAAAAGCACAGCGCGAGATGATTACAGCTTTGCAAAAAGGCGATGAAGTGGTGACTAGCGGCGGCATTGTAGGCAAAGTAACTAAAGTAACTGAGTCTTTTGTGAGCCTTGAGATTGCTGCAAATACTGAAATTACCGTGCAAAAACAAGCAGTACAAAGCGCATTACCTAAAGGCACGATTAAGAGCATTTAAGTGCTATTAATTAAGACTTTTTCGACACCACAACGTTATTGATTAGAGCCAGACTATGAACCGCTATCCAATGTGGAAGAACATCCTTGTTGCAGTCATGATATTGATCGGGCTGATTTACACGATTCCAAACTTCTTTGGGGAATCTCCAGCCGTACAAATCACCCCTGCTAAAAGTACCACCAAGCTTGACTCAGCTTTATTGGGCAAAGTTGAGGATATATTTAAGCAAGAGAAGATTGAATATGATGGCGTGTATCAAGATGCGCGTGGCGTAAAAGCACGCTTTAAGAACACTGATACGCAAATCCGTGCTAAAGATGTATTGCAAGCAAATTTAGGCACTGATTATACGGTAGCGTTAAACTTGCTTTCACGCTCGCCAAACTGGTTGCGTAGCTTAGGTGCTAAACCAATGTATCTAGGCTTGGATTTACGTGGCGGTGTGCATTTCTTAATGCAAGTAGATATGAAGGCCGC
>JANLZY010000441.1:0-1720 GCA_031359365.1 Methylotenera sp.
AATTGGGCCATCCAGCTTAGTATTTAGCAATGTACTTGGCGCGTCCATAGTAGTGCCAATGACGAATACGCCAGCCTCTTTCAACTCACGTATCGTTCTCGCCAAGTTAGTCACGGCAATAAAGGGGACAGTTTCTGCTGCGCCACACGCAACTTTACGCACTGTGGCGTTTAGACCTACTGCGCGATCTTTAGGGGCAATGACTGCATGCACACCCATCGCATCAGCCACACGCAAGCAAGCACCCAGATTATGCGGGTCTTCTACGCCATCCAAAATCAAAAAGAACGGTGGTTCTGTCAGGTCAGACTCTAAAATATCGTGTATATCTTTATATGGAATAGGCGTATCAACCACACGTGCAATCACACCCTGGTGACGACCGTTCATACCTGCCATACCATCTAAGCGGCTACGTTCGACTTCCATCGTACGCACGCCTGCTGCCTCTGCCATTTTAAGCAAGTCTTTCATACGTGCGTCCATACGGTCGCGATCAATCAAAATCTCTTGCACACTAGCGCCATGCTGACGCAAACGGCTTAATACGGCATGAAAGCCAAATAAAATACGGGCATCGCTCATTTCTTTACCTTATAGTTAATTCTTAACAATTAAGTCTTACTGTATGTTTATTAACGTTAAATTTTTAACGCTTACTTGTTATTTTTACTGGCTTTTTTTGATTTAGTCGGCTTTGGTGGATTCTTGCCAGCCGTCTTACTCACCACTTTTGAACTGGATTTTGATTTAGGCTTAACACCCAAAGTTAATTTTCCACCTGTTTTTGATGCAGTTTTTGGCGTAGTTTTTACAGCGGGTTTATCGCCAAACTTAGCACCAAATTGAGTGCTGGATTTTACAGGTTTTCGCTCACCACCGCGCAATTTATTACTCGCATCCTCTTTTGTAGAGTCAACTTCAATAGCATCATCTAATGAATTGTTTTTATTCACTAAAACAAAATCTATTTTAGTAGTTTCTAAATCTACGCGTGCTACTTTAATGGTGAGTCTATCGCCTAAACGATAACGTACACCTGTCCGCTCGCCTGCCATTTCATGTCGCGCTTTATCGTAATGGAAGTAATCATTGCCGAGTTCAGTCACGTGCAATAAACCTTCTACATACACGCCATCCAACGCAACAAATAGGCCAAAGCTGGTCACACCAGCCACGGTACCTTCAAACACTTCCCCAATCTTATCTTGCATGTAGAAGCATTTAAGCCAATTAGTCACATCACGTGTAGCATCATCAGCACGACGCTCCGTCATAGAGCAATGCACGCCTAAATCTGCCCAACTACCAGCTTTGTATTTATCGCCATTTAAAACAGCTTTAATTGCTCTATGAATCAGCAAGTCAGGATAACGACGTATCGGAGATGTGAAATGGGCATAAGCCTCATAAGCTAAACCAAAATGTCCCAGATTATCTGGGCTATAAACTGCCTGCTGCATAGAACGCAGCAACACCGTTTGTAATAACTGTGCATCTGGGCGCTCTCTAATGCGCTCTAAGAGCTTGCCGTAATCTTTCGCATGTGGCGTGTCACCACCACCTACCCCAAAGCCAAACTCGCCCATAAACGCACGCAACAGCTCTAGCTTTTCAGGTGTTGGTCCTTCATGAATACGATATAAGGCAGGATGCTCGTGCGCCTTCAGGAAATCCGCCGCACATACATTGGCAGCCAACATGCATTCTTCAATTAGCT
>JANLZY010000456.1:0-4258 GCA_031359365.1 Methylotenera sp.
CTCACAGAAGCTGCACGTGATACAGCACCACCAATGTGGAAGGTACGCATGGTCAACTGTGTACCTGGTTCACCAATCGATTGTGCAGCAATTACACCCACTGCCTCACCCATGCTAATCAGTTTGCCACGGCCTAAATCGCGACCATAACAAGTGGCACAAATACCATAGCGCGTATCGCAGGTTAGTGCAGTGCGCACTTTCACTTCATCAACACCCAAGGCGTCGATTTTTTCAACTTCATCTTCACCAAGCAGCGTGCCCGCAGGGTATACCACTTCTTGCGTTTCTGGATGAATGACATCAAGCGCTGCGGTACGACCTAAAATACGGTCATGCAATGGCTCAACCACTTCACCACCTTTTACCAGTGCCTTAGTAACTAAACCATCCGATGTTCCACAATCTAGCTCAGTTACTACTAAGTCTTGTGTTACATCCACCAAGCGACGTGTTAAGTAACCAGAGTTTGCAGTTTTTAACGCAGTATCAGCCAAGCCTTTACGTGCGCCGTGAGTTGAAATAAAGTATTGCAACACATTCAAACCATCGCGGAAGTTAGCTTTAATCGGCGTTTCAATAATTGAACCATCTGGTTTCGCCATCAAACCACGCATACCAGCCAACTGACGTACTTGCGCTGCAGAACCACGCGCACCCGAGTCGGCCATCATATAAATAGCATTAAATGATTCTTGCTTCATTGGTTTGCCGTCTTTGTCTTTGGCTTGTTTGCCATCGGCGTCTAATACTGGCTCTTCACGCAATTGTTTCATCATGGCATCGGCCACTTTGTCACCTGCGCGACCCCAAATATCCACCACTTTATTGTAGCGCTCGCCTTGCGTTACCAAACCAGAAGTATATTGGTCTTCAATCTCTTTCACTTCAGCTTCAGCTGCGCCAATAAGCGCGCCTTTTTCAGGCGGAACCAACATATCGTTAATCGAAATAGAAATGCCCGCTTTGGTTGCGTAGGTATAGCCTGTGTACATCAGTTTATCAGCAAAAATCACTGTTTCACGTATACCGACTTTACGGAATGATGCATTAATAAGTTTTGAAATCTCTTTCTTTTTCAATGCTTTATCAATTAAGCCAAATGACAAGCCTGCTGGCAGAATTTCTGACAGCAAAGCGCGGCCAACCGTTGTTTCGTAACGTGTGGTTTTCTCAGTTTTGTTGCCTTCAACATCCAAATCAAACTCTTTAATACGCACAGTGACTTTAGCGTGCAAATCGATCAAACCTTGATCAAACACACGTTGTACTTCTTTCACATCGGCAAAACGCATACCTTCACCGCGTGCAGCAACTTTGTCGCGTGTCATGTAGTACAAGCCCAACACGATATCTTGTGAAGGCACAATAATTGGCTCACCGTTTGCTGGTGATAACACGTTGTTTGAAGCTAGCATCAACGTGCGAGCTTCCATTTGCGCTTCTAGCGACAATGGAACGTGAACAGCCATTTGGTCACCGTCGAAGTCGGCGTTGAATGCCGCACAAACGAGTGGATGCAATTGGATAGCTTTACCTTCAATCAGGATAGGTTCGAACGCTTGAATACCCAAACGATGCAATGTAGGCGCACGGTTCAACAGAACTGGATGCTCGCGAATTACGTCTTCCAAGATATCCCAAACTTCTGGTCCTTCTTCTTCAACTTTTTTCTTCGCCGCTTTAATGGTTGTCGCTAGGCCTAATACTTCCAATTTGTGGAAGATGAATGGCTTGAACAATTCCAAGGCCATTTTTTTCGGTAACCCGCATTGATGCAGTTTGAGTGTTGGACCAACTACGATGACCGAACGACCAGAGTAATCGACACGCTTACCAAGCAAGTTTTGGCGGAAACGACCGCCTTTACCTTTAATCATGTCAGCTAATGATTTCAATGGACGTTTGTTAGCGCCTGTCATCACTTTACCGCGACGACCGTTGTCCAGCAACGAATCCACGGCTTCTTGTAACATACGTTTTTCGTTACGTACGATAATTTCAGGTGCTTTCAACTCTAACAAGCGTTTTAAACGGTTGTTACGGTTAATTACACGACGATACAAATCGTTCAAATCTGACGTGGCGAAACGGCCGCCATCCAATGGTACTAATGGACGTAGTTCTGGTGGCAATACTGGCAAGATTTCAAGAATCATCCACTCTGGTTTAATGCCAGATTTTTGGAATGCTTCCAATACTTTTAAACGTTTAGCGATTTTTTTAATTTTTGCTTCACTACCTGTTTCACCTAAATCACGGCGTAGCACATCAATCTCGTTCACGATGTCCATCGTACGTAATAACTCACGTACCGCTTCTGCACCCATTACCGCATTAAATTCATCGCCGTATTCTTCTACTTTGGCTAGGTAATCATCTTCTGTTAGCAATTGGCCACGTGTTAACGGTGTCATACCAGGGTCAACCACGATAAATGCTTCAAAGTACAATACACGTTCGATATCGCGCAAAGCAATATCCAGCACCATGCCTAAACGGCTTGGTAATGATTTCAAAAACCAAATATGTGCAACTGGTGAAGCAAGGTCAATATGACCCATACGCTCACGACGCACTTTAGATAAAGTAACTTCAACGCCGCATTTTTCGCAAATCACACCGCGGTGTTTTAAGCGTTTATATTTTCCGCATAGGCACTCGTAATCTTTAATCGGGCCAAAGATTTTTGAGCAAAACAAGCCGTCACGTTCAGGCTTGAAAGTGCGGTAATTGATGGTTTCTGGCTTTTTCACTTCGCCATACGACCATGAGCGGATTTTTTCAGGTGAAGCTAATGCAATCTTTATTGCATCAAACTCCTCTTCTTGCGTTACCTGTTTAAATAAGTCTAATAGAGCTTTCATATTTGTCTCCTTAGTTTCTGTCTAGGTCAATGTCGATAGCGAGTGAACGAATTTCTTTCACTAACACGTTAAATGATTCAGGCATACCCGCATCAATTTTGTGCTCACCTTTAACAATGTTTTCATATACTTTTGTACGGCCAGTCACGTCATCGGACTTCACTGTCAACATTTCTTGTAATGTATATGAAGCACCATAAGCTTCAAGCGCCCAAACCTCCATCTCACCGAAACGCTGACCACCGAATTGAGCTTTACCGCCCAATGGTTGTTGCGTAACAAGTGAATAAGGACCTGTTGAACGTGCATGCATTTTGTCATCAACCAAGTGATGCAATTTCAATACGTGCATATAACCAACCGTCACTGGGCGTTCAAATGCATCACCTGTGCGACCATCAAACAATGTGACTTGCGTTTTGCCTGCATGGAATTGTAACTGTTTAGTACGTGCTGCATCATCAGGGTAAGCTAAATCCAGCATAGCTTTAATATCAGACTCTGCCGCACCATCAAACACTGGCGTTGCAAAAGGCACGCCGTTTGTAAGGTTACGTGCAAGTTCTAATACTTCAGTGTCAGTAAACGAATTAATGTCTTCTTTTTTACCTGTGCTGTCATTGTAGATTTGCTCAAGGAATTTACGGATGTCAGCTACTTTAGCTTCTTCACGTAGCATTTCATCAATACGCAAACCTAGACCTTTAGCAGCCCAACCCAAGTGGACTTCTAGAATCTGACCGATGTTCATACGTGAAGGAACGCCTAGTGGGTTCAAAACGATGTCCATAGGCGTACCATCCGCCATGTGTGGCATATCTTCGATAGGACAGATTTTTGAAATAACACCCTTGTTACCGTGACGACCGGCCATTTTATCACCAGGCTGAATGCGACGTTTAACAGCTAAATACACTTTAACCATTTTCTGTACGCCAGCTGGCAACTCATCGCCTTGCGTTAATTTACGTTTTTTCTCTTCAAACTTGCTGTCAAAGGCAACACGCGCTTGTGCCAAGCTGTCTTTCAACTGCTCTAATTGACGCGCTGTTTCTTCGTCAGTTAGACGAATATCAAACCAGTCATAGCGACCTACCGAAGCTAAATACTCAGCAGTTAGAACATCGCCTTTTTTCAGTTTGTTAGGACCGCCAGTCGCAGCTTTACCTTCAATCAAGCGACGGATACGTCCAAATGCATCGTCTTCAACAATACGCATTTGGTCGGCTAAGTCTTGTTTGTAATGCGTTAACTGATCATCGATAATTTGTTGTGCACGTGAATCACGCTCTAAACCCTCACGTGTAAACACTTGTACGTCAATCACTGTACCGCTCATGCCTGATGGCACGCGCAATGAAGTATCTTTAACATCAGAAGCTTTTTCACCG
>JANLZY010000461.1:0-8391 GCA_031359365.1 Methylotenera sp.
GTTAGCTAATATTAGTTTGGCGGCAGAAACAGGTAGCGCACTTAAAAACGACAGCATTCGCTTCGAGCCGTTTGCAGATGCCAAGGTAACAGGCACATTAAGCCGTGGTGATAGCCTTGAGATTCTTAGTAAGAAAGGTGCTTGGCTACAAGTGAAATCAAAGAAAAGTGCCGGTTGGGTACGTTTACTTTCAGTCAAACGTGGCAGCTCTAGCTCCAGCAATCAAGTAGGTGGCGTATTAGCCGCAGCCAGTGGTCGCGCTGGTACTGGGCAAGTAGTTTCTACTACGGGCATACGCGGCTTGAGTGCGGAAGAACTTAAAGCAGCAAAATTTAATGAATCTGAAGTAAAAGCTTTAGAAAGCTATACGCAAAGCGCGGAGCAAGGCCGTCAATTCGCTAACGCTGGCAACTTAAAGACCATTTCTTTTCCTAACTTAAAAGCAGTGAATGGAGGCGCAAAATGAGTCTAACGCGCACAATAAATCTAAGAAAAAACATACTCATTCCAACGCTAGTTGCAAGCATACTTGCTGGCATGAGTATGAATAGCGAGGCATTTGATTTAAATGACGCTTTAAAAGATGCGGTAAAAAAACAAATTGAACAACAAACGGGACAAACTGAATCACAGCAAACACCCACCACAGACAATCAAAGCACAACAGCTGTGCCAAACAATACCACCAGCACCGTAGCGGCAGACTCTACTGAAACAGCTCAACCAACCATCAACTGGAAAAGTCCAAGTAAAGCGGAGGAGATTGCACTAGGTCGGGAAATTACAGGTAATTTATTAGGCGCTGCGCCATTAGTAAAAGATGAAACTTTACAGAAATATGTCAATTCCGTAGGTCGCTGGGTGGCTTCACAATCAGAAAGGCCTGACCTGCCTTGGCACTTCGGCGTAATTGAAAGCGACGATTTAAATGCATTTTCAGCACCTGGTGGCTATGTCATGGTGACTAAAGGCTTGTACCGAAAAATGAGCAACGAAGCGCAGTTAGCTGGCGTGCTTGGCCATGAAATTGGTCACGTAGTCGCAAAGCATCAACTCAAGGTTTTGCAAAAACAACAGCTACTTAATATAGGTGCTAGCTTCCTCAGCAAAAAACTAGCTAAAGATAATAAAGTCATTAGCAAAGCAATCGGCAGCGGCGCTGAAATTAGCGCAAGAAGTTTAGATAAAGATGCGGAGTTTGAAGCTGACAGATTAGGCCTAAGCTACGCGACACGCGCTGGCTATGAGCCATTTGGCTTAACCGATGTACTGCAAATATTAGGGCAGACCAATCCAAATGATAATAGCGTCGCCTTGCTATTTAAAACCCATCCTCTGCCTGATGAAAGATTAGCGTCATTGGGAGATTCTGTTGGTAATAAACTAGATAATATTACCAACGGAAAAACACTAGAAAATAGGTTTTATAAACTTAAGAACTAGCTAATCGAAACGCGGTTTCACATACTCTGAACACTTCAATTTATTATATTCAGTCATCAACCCTTAAAACTGGTGACTGAATATGTACCTTAGCCCACGCAACCAGCAAATTAATCCAGCCATTGCGACACATCGCCAATTAAGCGATAATCAACGCGCAATATCACTATTCTTCGAGCTAATCTAAATTAGCCGTTATTGGGGCAACACCCTTTTCAGCGTTATAGATTCAACTAAAAAAATCTATCGAGGAGCACTATATGCAATATCAAATTGATACTTTTCTTTTTTCCCTCAATCAATTCTGGCAACAAGTCGCCATGTTTTTTCCTAAACTCTTAGCGGTGATTGTCATTTTATTTTGTGGCTGGTTAGTTGCAAAGGTCGCGCGATTAGCCGTTAAACGACTTTTGAGATTTGTTAAATTTGATCAATATGCCGGTAAATCTGGCTTAGAGGCTTTTTTAAAGAATGATGATTTTGACGTTTCATTGAGCGGCATTGTTAGCCAAGTCGTCTATTGGCTGGTTATTTTGCTATTTGTGATTACTGGCGCCAATGCTCTAGGCATGACAGAGGTCGCCATCATGCTCAATCAACTGGCTAATTACTTACCAAAAATAATCGTGGCGATTGTTGTGTTGATATTTGGTACCTTATTGAGCCGCTTCATTAATCGTCTGGTTTTTGCTTGGCTACATAGCATCAAGTTTGATGGCGCACTGGCGATTAGCACTTCTGCAGAATACTTAGTGCAAATATTTGCAATTTTTGTGGCGCTTGAGCAATTGGATATTGGTACTCAACTGATTACCGCACTATTTGTCATTATGTTTGGCGCGGTATTTTTAGCGCTGGCAATCGCGTTTGGCCTTGGTGGCAGAGAGTGGGCAGCTAAAATAATCAACGAAAGGCAAAAACGTTAAATCAAGAACGTTAAATTTGAGATTAGAAACTTACTTAAACCAAGTTTCTAGCGCGCAGCTCAGACTTAATATAGGCATAGTAAATGGGCGCCGCGACTATGCCTGCTAGACCAAACGCGGCCTCCATGCATAACATCGCAATCAACAACTCCCATGCATTCGCGCGAATTTGACTACCAACGATGCGCGCATTTAAAAAATACTCAAACTTATGGATGATGATTAAATAAGCTAACGATGCAATCGCCACGCCTAATGACTGACTCAAACTAACAACGACAATCATGGTGTTAGAGATTAAATTGCCAATAACAGGAATCAAGCCAATCACGAATGTAATGGCAATCATCGTTTTCACTAAGGGCAGGTGTATACCCATTAACGGCAACACTATCGCTAAATAAATTGCTGTAAATGTGGTGTTAATGGCGGCTATACGCAACTGTGCGAACACCACACGTCTAAATGCATCGCTAAACAACTCACCACGCCCGGCTAATGCACGAGCGAATGGTTTAAAGTTATCCATTGCTACAGCCTCGCGCACAGCTAGAATGCCGCCGATAATCATACCTATGATGACATGTGCGGTGATACGCCCAGCCTCTTTTCCAACGCCTTGCAACTCATCCGCATGAGTACGCAACCACGCCGCCGCTTGCTCTTTAAAAGCGATCGCGTCCGCTGGCAAATGTTCAACTATCCAACCGGGAAGTATCTTGCGTGAATCTTCAATAATCTGTGCCATTTTAGCGAGCAATACCGTTAGGCTGCCAACATCTGACCTAAAAAACGCCACTAACCCAGCACCAGCAAGGGCGAGCAGACTAACAACGATTACGACTAAAATCCCTACGGCCCAAAGTTTAGAGCGATTGCTAGGTTTCTTTGTTGGAAATTTATGCGCAATAAGAGGCGTAATGATATGCACCAACTCATACACCAATAAGCCAGAAAGCAAAGCTGGCAGTAAGCTGAATTTAAGTACAAAAATTAAAGCACATGCGGCAATTAGCCAAGCAGCTTTTTCGCATACTGATGCTGGTAATAGTTGTGAAGTTTTAGTCATGCAGCTAAGTTCCCTTAATCGGTAAGATTAACAATAGCACACATACATTCATGCTAAATCTGTAAAAGTTAATTTTTTACCCACCATGTGGCTTAAAACGATTTAAAAAGTTAGCCGCTTCATCCACAGGTAATAAAACCACCAACTCGATTTGACCGTTAAAAGCCTTGCTCACGATGCTGCCGTTACATTTGTGCAAAGCATTCGTCATTAAATCCATTTGCTTGTAAGTAATCGTTAATGCATAAGATTTCATTTCAACAAAATCGCTAGTTTTAGCGGCATCTAAAGCTAACTTAGCGGTGCCTCCATAAGCACGTGCAAGCCCGCCAGTACCTAAGTTGATGCCGCCATAATAGCGAATCACAGCAACGCATACGTTAATTAAATCTCGACCCTCAATAAGCTTTAATACTGGCATACCTGCGGTACCTGAAGGCTCTCCTGCATCTGAAAATCTGGGAACAATGCCTTGCTCTGTTTTGAGTCTAAACCCATATGCTAAATGGTGTGCAGTTTGATGTTTTGCAGCAAAAGCCCGCAGCGCCTGCCCGACCTCTCGCTCATCCGCGCAAGTTAGCGCTATTGCGATAAAACGGGACTTATTAATGGTTTGCTCAGCGAAACCTGCTTGTGTAAGAACTAACAATGTACCTTCTAACTAACTTACTAATTTAGACCAACAATATTGCCTGCCTGATTAACATCAATACGTACACTAGCGGGCTGTTTTGGTAGGCCAGGCATGGTCATGATGTCGCCACAGATGGCCACAATAAACTCAGCACCACGAGAGAGCCTTAATTGACGTATTTTTAGCACATGTGCCGTTGGTGCAGCACGCAGTGCCGGATCTGATGAAAATGAATACTGCGTTTTCGCAATACACACAGGATAATGACTATAGTTTTTTTCTAACTCAGCAAGCCTAGTCTGCGCTTCTAAAGACAATTCCACATGGCTTGCACCGTATATTTTCTGTGCAATCGTCTCGATTTTTCCCAGCAGCGGCATCTCATCTGGATATAGCAATTTAAAGTGATTAGTTGGTTGCTCAGTCATGCTAATGACTTCATATGCCAAATCTACTGCGCCTGCACCACCATTCGCCCAATGTTTACAGATAATGGCTTTAACACCAAAGTTGGCAGTTTCAGTCTGTAGCAATGCGATTTCAGCATCGCTATCACTTAAAAAATGATTAATGGCCACAACGACGCTTAAACCAAAATGTTGCTGAAGATTTTCTATATGCCTCTTTAAATTTGCCATGCCGTTTTTTAAAGCGGTTAGATTCTCTTGATTTAACGATGCAACATCAACGCCACCATGATATTTAAGCGCACGCACTGTCGCCACCAATACCACTGCTGCTGGTTGCAAGCCTGTTTTTCTGCATTTAATATTAATGAATTTCTCTGCACCTAAATCGGCACCAAAACCTGCTTCAGTCACCACAAAATCAGCTAACTTCAATGCGACTTTTGTAGCAACTACAGAGTTACAGCCATGCGCAATATTAGCGAATGGTCCGCCGTGCACTAAGGCGGCAGTATGTTCTAAAGTTTGCACTATGTTTGGTTGAAATGCATTTTTTAACAATGCGGTCATTGCGCCTTCAGCTTGCAAATCACGGGCTAATACTGGCTTATTTGCACTAGTTAAACCGATTTGAATGTTGCCTAAACGTGTTTGCAAATCATCTAACGAAGTCGCCAAGCAGAATATCGCCATCACTTCACTGGCTACGGTAATATCAAAACCTGTTTGCTGCGCTAAAGATGAACCGTCTTTATGACGACCATTCAGTGTAAGGTCGCGCAAAGCACGGTCATTCATATCTAAGCAACGTCGCCAAGTAACGCTTGCAGGACTAATATCTAACGCGTTACCTTGATAAATATGATTATCAATCAATGCAGCAAGTAAATTATTTGCGCTGCTAATAGCATGAAAGTCGCCCGTGAAATGCAAATTAATGTCTTCCATCGGTACAACTTGCGAATAACCACCGCCTGTCGCGCCACCCTTTAAGCCAAACACAGGGCCCAGCGAAGGTTCACGCATACACACCATTGCGTGCTGATTTTTATTGGCAAGCACTTGATTCAGCGCATCTGCCAGTCCGATTGTGGTAGTCGTTTTACCCTCACCTGCTGGCGTTGGACTGATGGCTGTGACGAGAATTAATTGACCGTCAGTTTGAGTTTGTAATTTTTGAATGCAAGCTGAGCTAAGTTTGGCTATATATTGTCCGTATGGAATTAAGTCGTCACTAGTAAGATCGAGCTTTGATGAAACTTGTAAAATCGGCTTGAGTGTTGCAGCTTGTGCGATTGCAATATCAGACTTCATAAAGATTGTTCCTTAGACTGTAGGTCGAAATTATTACTTGCGTCCACCAAGAATACTGCCTAACACACCACGAACAATTTGACGCCCAAGTTGCGAGCCTATCGCACGCGCTGCGCTTTTTGCTGCAGCTTCGAATACGCCGTCTGAACGGCTTCCAGACTTTTTACTGCCGCCGAACATACCGCCCCAATCAAATCCTTCATCAGCTTTAGCTTCACTCGCCGCTTGTTCTGTTCTTACCTTAAGTATTTCATAAGCAGATTCGCGGTCTACTGACTTTTCATAAAACCCTGCGACATTTGAGGTGTTCACAACGTTAGTGCGCTCGGCATCTGAAATAGGCCCAATACGGCTGCCTGGCGGGCAGATAAAGGTACGCTCTACTGGTGTAGGAATGCCTTTTTCATCTAAAAATGAAACCAAGGCCTCACCCACACCTAATTCAGTAATGGCGGTAGCCACATCTACTTTTGGGTTACTTCTGAAAGTATCCGCGGCAGATTTAACGGCTTTTTGGTCACGCGGCGTAAAGGCACGCAAGGCATGTTGCACGCGGTTACCTAATTGGCCAAGCACCATATCTGGAATATCTAGCGGGTTTTGACTAACAAAATAAACGCCCACGCCTTTAGAGCGAATCAAACGTACCACTTGCTCAATCTTTTGCAATAACGCGTCTGGCGCATCGCTAAACAACAAATGCGCTTCATCAAAGAAAAATACTAACTTTGGTTTATCTAAATCGCCTGCTTCTGGCATTTTTTCAAACAGCTCGGACAATAGCCACAACAACAATGTTGCGTAGATGCGCGGTGAGTTGAATAACTTATCACTGGCTAAAATATTGACGATACCGCGACCTTGCGAGTCCGTCTGCATAAGGTCATCTAAATTGAGCGCAGGCTCACCAAAGAATTGATCTGCCCCCTGAGTTTCAAGCTCAAGTAAAGCACGTTGTACTGCGCCTACACTAGCCGCTGAGATATTGCCGTAATTAGTTTGATATTCGGCTGCATTCTCTGCGGCATGCTGCATCATTGCGCGTAAATCTTTTAAATCCAGCAACAACCAGCCTTTATCATCGGCTATCTTAAATACAGAATTCAAAACGCCACTTTGCACTTCGTTTAGATTAAGCAAACGCGCCAATAACAACGGCCCCATCTCGGCCATCGTAGTGCGAACTGGATGGCCTTTTACACCAAATACATCCCAAAATGTCACTGGGCATTTTTTATAACTAAATTCGTTTAACGCAAGCTGCTGAACGCGCGCTTCCACCTTGGGGTTGCCGCCACCCATTTGGCTCATACCAGCTAGATCGCCCTTCACATCCGCCATAAACACAGGCACGCCTATGTTTGAAAATTGCTCAGCTAAACTTTGTAATGTGACCGTTTTACCTGTGCCTGTTGCGCCAGCAATCAAGCCATGACGATTAGCCATTTTAGGCAATACAAAACTAGAAGTTTCACTGTTTTTGGCAATTAATAAGGGTTCTGACATTTTTTTATTGTCCTATGACTTTGAGTGCAAGCAGATACAACATTGTAACAAAACTAAGCTGGAGCAACATGAAAGTCATCAGACTTAAAAATACAAAAAAATGGCTGAAGAAAATTAAATATCTTCAGCCATTTTTTAAATTAAAAACTGTAACTTGATACAAGTTTAATCTAGTGCAAGCTTGCCTTTAACGATGTATCAAACTCATCTATGGTGATCGGCTTACCAAACAAATATCCTTGAAATTGCTTACAGTGAATTTTTAAAAGGAGCTCTTGCTGATCTTTCGTCTCAACACCTTCGGCAATCACTTCAAGCTCCATACTTTTCGCCATGGCAATAATGGTCCGCACAATCGCTTTGTCACTACTATCACAGACAATGTCTCGCACAAATGACTGGTCTATTTTTAACTGTGTGAGTGGCAGCCGTTTAAGGTACTGCAAGGACGAGTAACCCGTGCCAAAATCATCCAATGAAAACCTGATGCCTATTTCTTTCAATGCGGTCATGGTAATAATCGTATCTTCAATGTTTTCCAGCAACATGCTCTCAGTCAGTTCAAGCTTGAGTAAATTGGGGTTAATACCATGGCGATATACAGCAGCCTGCACCTGACCTACAAAATTATTTTGGTAAAACTGTTTGGCGCTGACATTGATTGAAATAGTCAGGTCATGAGTCAGGTCATTCATCTGCCAAGCTTTAATTTGAGCACAGGCAGTATCAAGCACCCACTCGCCTATGGGCAGAATCAAGCCAGTCTCTTCTGCCAAACAGATAAAATTAAGGGGCGGAATAAGGCCGCGCTCGGGGTGTATCCACCGGATTAAAGCTTCTGCGCCTAGCGGTTTATTCAACTGATCGACCTGAATTTGGTAATACAATTGAAACTGCTGTTTATCTATCGCTTTGCGCAACTCTCGCTCTAAATCCGCCCGTGTGTTGATAGACTCTTGCATCAATGGGTCAAAAAACCGCATAGTATTTCGACCAGCTCTTTTAGCTTGGTACATAGCAATATCCGCATGTTTAACTAAGTCGTCTTGTGCGTCTACATGATCGCCAAATAGCGCCACGCCTATACTGACC
>JANLZY010000414.1:0-2463 GCA_031359365.1 Methylotenera sp.
GCGGGTTGTGCAGCAACAGGCTCAGGCGCCAATATGGCTAGCAACAGCACTGTGGGTGCATGTGTAGGCGTAAACTCATGTAAGGGCACTAGTGATTGCAAAACTGCTGGCAATGCATGTAAAGGTCAAAATGCTTGTAAAACAGCAACAAATGCTTGTAAAGGCCAAGGCTCTTGCAAAAGCGCTGCAAATGCATGTAAAGGTCAAAATGAGTGTAAAGGTCACGGTCACTTAGCTTTAACCGGTGCTGATTGTGATGCAAAAGGCGGTCATTTAGTTTAATAGTTTGTTAATTTGAGCATGGGTATGGTGACATGCCCATGCTGATTTTAACGACTTATC
Organism: Methylotenera sp.; assembly: GCA_031359365.1. GTDB lineage: Bacteria > Pseudomonadota > Gammaproteobacteria > Burkholderiales > Methylophilaceae > Methylotenera. Next base: position 343 of record JANLZY010000414.1, read on the forward strand.
AAACCTTCACGCCATTATTTGAGATTTACATGCGCAACAATCTACCGTCATTAGGTTTTGGTCTTGGTTTACGAACTGAGCATTACAACTCTATTTTAGAAACCAAGCCAAAGGTTGACTGGTTTGAAGCGTTATCTGAAAACTACATGATACCTGGTGGTTTAGCGCTCAATTTTTTAGACCGTATTCGCGCAGATTACCCAGTGGTCATGCATGGCGTCTCTTTATCGATTGGTTCTACAGAGCCATTCGACCAAGCGTATTTAAAAGACTTAAAAAAACTGGCTGATAGAGTTCAACCGGCTTGGATTTCTGACCATCTATGCTGGACGGGTGTGCATGGTCAAAATATTCACGACTTGTTGCCATTGCCCTACACAGAAGAAACCGCCAAGCACGTAGTCGAGCGCGTGAACATTGTGCAAGATTACTTAGGCCGTCAGATTTTGCTAGAGAACGTCTCCAGCTACGCCAGTTACGTTGATTCCAGCATGACTGAATGGGAGTTCATCTCGCTGATTTGTGAGCAAGCTGATTGCTTACTGCTGTTAGATGTCAACAATATTTACGTTAGCAGCTATAACCATCAATTTGACGCCAAAGCTTTTATTGATGGCGTTCCTCAACATAGAGTCCAGCAAATTCATTTGGCTGGGCATCAAAATAACGGGGATTATATTATTGATACACACGATGCACCAGTGATAGACCCAGTGTGGGATTTATATAGCTATGCAATTTCCAAGCTGGGCGAGGTTTCTACCATGATAGAGCGCGACGACAACATGCCAGAGTTAGACGTGCTAGTGCAAGAGTTGCAAATCGCACGTCATCTATCAGCCAATGTACTAAAGGAGGCCGCATGAGTCATCTAGCCAATCTACAAGCAGAATTCCAAGCTTACTTATTGGATGATGTTAAAGGGGCACGCTTCATAAAGTCTGTCATCGATGACAAAAAAGTCGGTGCAAAGAAACGCTTAGGTATTTATTTTGACGCTTATCGACTGCGCATTATTGAAGCGCTAGCCACCGCTTATCCGCAGCTAAAAGCATTATTGGGTGATGTGCTATTTAATCAAGTGGCACGTGAGTACCTAGATGCATACCCATCCACCTACCTTAATTTGCGTTGGTATGGCAGCCAGATGCGTGGACATTTACAAGAGACGCTAGCACAACACCCGATTGCGGCTGAAATGGCCAATTTCGAATGGACGCTATCATTAGCCTTTGATGCAGAAGACGTGCCTGAATTAAGTTTGCAAGACCTCGCAACTATTCCACCAGAAAGCTGGGTTGACCTAAGCTTTGAATTTCAACCCGCCATTAAGATTATTCAAACGAGCTGGAACACCATCGCCGTATGGCAAGCCTTAGAAGCGGGAGAAGCGCCACCAAAGCCAACGCAAGAGGGCATTTATCAATCTTGGCTAATCTGGCGAAAAAACTTCAACTCACAATTTAGGTTAATAACAGAAATGGAAGTTACCGCCTTAAATATGGCGGTGATGGGGGCAACTTTTGGAGAAGTTTGCGCAAGCCTGGAAGTTGAAATGGATGCAGAGCAAGCTATGGTAACTGCAGCACAATACCTAGCTAGTTGGTTAGAAAATGGGCTGGTTTGTAAGACCCGCTTAATTAAATTCGCGTCTTAGTTGAACGCTCAATTTGCTTGCGCCATGCTGAATTTCGTCAGTATGGCGGAAAGAGCATAGCTTTTAACTTTGTTTTTTGTAGCTCACTTTACTAAACACTAATAATCCACCCGCCACAATAATTAGCATGCCAACCAAACCTATCAAGTCTGGGATTTGATTAAAAAAGACATAGCCGATTAAGCCTGCAAATAATAGCTGCGTGTATGAAAATGGCGCTAATGTGGAAGGCTTTGCGTGTTGGTAGGCTTTGGTCATCCACAGGTGGCTAACGAGGGCCGATATGCCAAGTAGTACCATTAATAAAGCAAAATGCAGAGTAGGGGTTTTCCAAAAAAATGGCAGCAACATGCTTGTTACTATCGCACTGATGAGTCCGCTAATGAAGTTTGTGGTGCTTGAGCTATCGGTATGGTTCAGTTTGCGTGTGATGATTTGATACAAGCTGAACGAGAGCGCTGCAC
>JANLZY010000482.1:0-3134 GCA_031359365.1 Methylotenera sp.
CTACCCGTGCACCTATAGGTGCGACTTCTGGAGAGACTTTCGGTTTAAGGAAAGTACCGGTTATTTCAATAGGAGAGCGCACGGTTAATGGTGAGAAGTTTTTAGGCTCAGCGGTCATACGCAGATCAAGCTTTTCCTCACCCATATTGATATTGCCATTGAGTACAATGGTGGTCACTGGGGTGTCAATTAAGGCGACATTGGATTTCATAACCCCATCATTTGCTTTGAAATTCATGACTGCACATTGCATTTTTAGATTTTGATCACCTTTTATCAACAGGCCAACTGCTTGCGCAATATCTAAGCCAGCTGCTTCAACTATCAGGTGTGATATTTCTCCATTACGGATATAAAGTGAGAGGTCGCCATTGAGTGAGCGCAGTAATTGCGCGGTAGAGTTGCCTTTACCTTTGAGTTTAGCTTCACCATTTAAAAGACCCGTGACATAAGCAAGCGAGGTCTCTGATTTGTTCTTTTGCTTAGCCTCGTCTTTTCTGGCTTCCGAAATTGTTAACCACTTTTCTAGATTGATATTTTTAACTGCAACACTAATTCCCCAATCTGCTTTTATACGCTCAAGATTCTTTTCCTTTTGTGGATTAGCGAGTTCTTTTTGTTCGTGAGCATCTATAAAAATATCGCCTGAAATGCTGCCTTGAGCAGTTCTAGCATCAATTTCGGCTAAAGACAGCTTATTTTTATTGAGGTTTAAACTTGCCTTTAGAGGAGCAAGTGGCTCACGAAAAGCTTTGCCTAAATCGACATAATCAATGTCAATTGCAATTTCAGCATTCATGCGGTTATAGGTAGCAAAATCCAATGGCTGATCAGGAAATACGCGGTCTCTTTTAGTGGAATCAGTATCAGTACCGCCGAAGGCAGGTGCCAGATCAGCCAAAACAAAACGCTTGCCTGTAAGCTGACCTTTCAATATAGACTTATCAGGGCGAGTGTCGTATTCAAATTTACCGCTTAGATCACTCTGCCCAATGCGGGCGGAGGCAACATCAATCAACCAGACTTTGTGATTTCGCGCTATTCCACCACTGATTTTAAAAGGCGTAGTGCGGGGAAGCGTAATACTGAGCAGATCACCCAGTTCACCCAATGAGGCGCCATTAATGGCTAATTGGCCTTTAATATTTTGCTCCCCAAAAAGATCGTATACAGTGCCGTCGAAACTCACATGTACTTTTCCATACTCAAGCCAGCCTTTTGAAGAAACAGGCGCTGAGTTTTTATCCTGAGAAGCAATCGGCAAAAAGCCCTGAGTGGTTAACTCTCCCTTTAACTTACGTTCACGAAATTCTCCCCGCACGGCTACTTTTGATACGGGGGAAGTATTTTTCTGGCCTTCATCAGTACTAAACTCAACAATAAGATCAGCCTTGGTCAGGCGATCATCAACATAAGCCTGCCCTTGGCGAATCAATAGTGACTGAATCAAAGGAAAAGGACGAATAGGATCTGTGTCGTTTTTATTGAACTGCCAGGTTGATTTACCATCCAGCCCCCTGCTTAAATGGGCATCAATCTGTTCTGCTTTGATCGATTTAATGACATATGGACTACCAGTTTCAACGCCCCATAAATCACTGTAGCGTAATTGGAGTTCGAGACCTTTAGCGTTGGCAAGATAAGGCACCTTAAATTCAGAAGGTGCAGAAATACGAAAACCCCCAGCTTGAAGTTTCAAACCACCTATTAGTTTTAAGTTAAATGGACTATCAATATTAACGGTACGCTCTAACTTATTGTGCATGAATCGCTGCAATGGCAACCTGAGAAAAGGCCACCCAATAACTTCACAAAAAGCAACAATCAGTAACAAAGCCAAAACAAAGGCGCCCAAGATTCTAACCTTACTGTTTTTGATTTTTTTGATTGTTAGCATGGCATGTCCTGTCTTGGCTTTTTTAGCGCAGTTTAATGAGTGGCTACACTATGTTTAGAGTTGAGATGTTTAGATTTGAAAGTTTAGATTAGATTTCATATTTTTAACCATCTTAGCAAGCTTCCACAACCCAATCAGCCAGCCTCAGAGTTAACCGTAAGGCGTTCTTTACTATGCACAAAATGTAGTCTAAAGGCTGTTGGAGCACTTATTACTTCAATGGCAGTTTTTTAGGTTGTATATTTAGTCAAGCTTCAAGAGTACTGAATAATATTGAGAATTAAGCATCCGGTCATCGTGTTAAATGTAATAAATCACTAGTCAATTGTCTGTACGTTAACGAACCAAGCATAACCACATACAAATAGAACATGAGTCAATGAAGATTAGCTATATCAATTAACTTTTAGAGTCTCTTACACTCTTGAGCGGATTTGCCGCCAACTGATCAAGCTCAAGCTGCTGTTGTTTATATCGCTTTAGGCTTCCAAAGCGTAAAGCGTATTGTCGGGTAAATTCGGCGCCCATAAATAAAATCTGAGCTGAATAGTATACCCAAAGCAATATCGCAATCACAGAACCAGCTGCGCCAAAGCTTGAGGCAACTGCGCTTTTGCCAATGTAGAGACCAATGAGGTACTTACCAAGTGTGAACAAGCAGGCGGTAAACACAGAGCCAATAGCAACATCTTGCCAAGATAATCGCTCATCTGGCAGCATTTTATAGATGACGGCAAACAGGCATGCAATCACGCAGAATGAAACAAATGATGTCAATGTTGTAAATAACAGTGCCAAACTGCCCCATACGCTAGCTATATATTGTTCAAACACACTCAGCAGAGCACTCACTACTAGTGAGATTAAAAGTAAAAATGTGAGTACCAATACCAGTCCAAATGAGAGTAAGCGTGTTCTTAGCAAGATACTCATCGCTGATAGGTCTGATTTTGGCACGCCCCATAGCTCGTCTAAGCTACCTTTTAGCTCAGTGAACACACTGGTTGCTCCTACTAACAAAAGTCCGATAGCCACTACCGTAGTTAATTGACCACCCACAGGATCTCGCGCAGCGGCCAATATCGCTTGGATGGCTACCGCGCCATTATGGCCAACCAAGTTTTCTATCTGGTGAATAATCTGTCCTTGTGCTGCTTCATCGCCAAAAAAGAAACCAGTGACCGCAATGGTTAGAATTAAAATTGGTGCAAGAGAAAATAGTGCATAGAATGCCAAG
>JANLZY010000491.1:0-1935 GCA_031359365.1 Methylotenera sp.
GCAAGGTTTAATTGACATTGGTTCGATTAAATCAGGTGTCACGATTTTTGGAAATAAAGTAACACGATTACCGAATACTAGTTTTTTCGCAATCAATGGTATCGAAGGCGAGACCTTGGTAATGGCTTTAGATCGTAAAGGTTATGCAGTGGCTAGTGGCTCTGCCTGTTCTAGCGACAGCACTGAGCCTAGCCAAGTATTACTGGCAATGGGCATAGATAAAGATTTAGCGCGCGGCGCAGTACGGGTGAGTTTTGATGCAACGAACACATCAGCCCAAGTGAATGATTTTTTAGTGACTTTGCATAACGAAGTCAAACGCTTTAAAGAATTAACCGCGATAGCGGCATAAAAGTAAAACATAAAAGCAGCATTAGACTGCTCAGGGTAACCAAATTATAAAATGCAAGGATGAATTAACGTTATGTCAGCAACAATAGAAATGCCAATTAAAAAAGATTTATTTGATGTGAATGGTCTTGCAAAAAGTTTACACGATGAATCAGGACCACCCGTTTATTTGGACTACTCAGCCACTACGCCAGTAGATCCGCGCGTGGCCGCTATGATGATTCCTTATATCACAGAACATTTTGGCAACCCTGCCTCACGTAGTCACCCTTATGGTTGGACTGCAGAAAAAGCGGTTGAAAATGCACGTGAAGAAGTGGCGAAACTAGTAGGTGCGGACCCACGTGAAATCGTGTGGACTTCAGGTGCGACAGAGTCTAATAACTTAGCCATCAAGGGTGCAGCAAACTTTTACAGTGGTAAAGGTAAGCACATCATTACTATCGCTACTGAGCATAAAGCCGTGATTGATGCTGTACGTGAGCTTGAGCGTGTTGGTTTTACTGCCACTTATTTAGAGCCTGAACCAAATGGTTTGATTGATTTAGCTAAGTTCAAGGCAGCGATACAGCCAGATACCGTATTAGCGTCTGTGATGCTAGTGAACAATGAAATTGGCGTGATTCAAGATATAACGGCAATCGGTAATATTTGCCGTGAAAACAATGTGATTTTTCATGTAGATGCTGCGCAGGCAACCGGTAAAGTACATATTGATTTAGAAAAATTGCCTGTTGATTTAATGAGCTTTTGTGCACATAAGACCTATGGTCCTAAAGGCATTGGTGCCTTATATGTTCGCCGTAAACCGCGTATTCGGATTGAAGCGCAAATGCACGGTGGCGGTCATGAGCGCGGTATGCGTTCTGGTACTCTAGCAACGCACCAAATTGTTGGTATGGGCGAAGCCTTTAGAATCGCACGCGAAGAGATGGATGTTGAAAATGCACGTATTCGCAAGCTGCGCGATAAGCTTTTACATGGTTTGCAGGATATGGAAGAAGTGTATGTGAATGGCGATTTAGAGCAACGCGTACCGCACAATTTAAATATCAGCTTCAATTATGTTGAAGGCGAATCTTTGATTATGGCGGTTAAAGGTATTGCGGTATCAAGCGGTTCTGCATGTACTTCAGCCAGCTTAGAGCCGAGCTATGTATTGCGTGCTTTGGGTCGTAGTGATGAATTAGCCCATAGCTCGATTCGTTTCTCGATCGGTCGTTTTACCACTGAAGATGATGTGGATTACACCATTGAGTTAATGAAAAGTAAGATTGATAAATTAAGAGAATTATCGCCGCTTTGGGAAATGTTTAAAGACGGTATTGATATATCCAAAGTACAGTGGGCCGCACACTAAAAAGCTACTATTTACTCGACTAGCTGCGTTGTCGGAATGCTCGCTTAGATAACTAAGGGTCGCAATCCTCCGCCTTGTTAGACAAGTAAATAGCTTGCTTTTGAATGGCATTAATTAAAAGGAGTATGAATCATGGCTTATAGCGACAAAGTTTTAGATCACTACGAAAATCCGCGTAATGTGGGTACGTTAGATAAAAATGACCCGAACGTAGGTACGGGTAT
>JANLZY010000047.1:0-3568 GCA_031359365.1 Methylotenera sp.
CAACAATGACCTCTTCCACAATCACTTCTACAACTGGCGCTACGTCCTCAACCACCGGCACTTCAATAACTTCAACAGGCGCGATTTCTTCAACGACCATTTCAGGCGCTTGCTCTTGGGCGACAACTTCTTCTGTATGCGCAACTAACTCAGATTCATCGTGCTGTTCGATCACGCGTTTTTTACGCACTTCAACTTGAATCGTACGCGCTTTACCTGTGTTATCAGTTTTCTTAATCTCTGTACTAGATTTACGCATTAACGTAATTTTATTTTTCGGCGCAAGCGTACCGTGCTCTTTACGCAGGTGATCCAGCAGCGCTGTTTTATCATCTTCACTTAGATAATCTTCAGCGGCTGATTTCTTTACGCCTGCGCTATTGAGCTGTTCTAATAACAACGCCGTTGGCAGCTTTAATTCGCCAGCAAATTGTTCTACGGTTGTTTGTGCCATCTTGTTACTCCAGTATTCTTGCCTAAGCTTTATTGCCTAGTGTTACAACTATTACTTTTATTGATTGCCTAGTTTAAGTAGACCAAACGGCCTCTTAAACCTATGCCTTTACTTAAACCAAGGTGCGCGTGCTGTCATGATTAATGTTTTTGCACGCTCTGCATCCATGCCCGTGAGCTCTTCCAACTCATCTACCGCTAACTCGGCTAAATCATCCATTGTAGCCACGCCTTTAGATGCCAATAGATGTGCTGTTTCGGCATCCATGCCTTCCATCGTCAACAAATCTTCAGAAGCTTCTTCAACTTTTTCTTCTTTAGCAATCGCTTCAGTTAGCAAAGCTGCACGAGCGCGTTTACGTAGCTCTTCAATGGTATCTTCATCAAACGCTTCGATTTCGTTCATTTCTGCCAATGGCACATAAGCGATTTCTTCTAAAGTGCTAAAGCCTTCTTGCACTAAAATTTCTGCCACTTCTGCATCTACATCTAACTTGTCCATGAACAACTGGCTAACACCAGCAAATTCATCTTGGTTTTTCTGTGCGGCTTGATCAACGGTCAGAATGTTCAATGTCCAACCCGTTAACTCTGAAGCCAAGCGTACGTTTTGACCGTTACGGCCAATCGCCAAGGCTAATTGCTCTTCATCCACCACAACATCCATACTGTGCGCATCTTCATCTACAACGATGCTAGAAACTTCAGCAGGTGACATTGCATTAATCACGAACTGTGCTGGCTCCATTGACCACAACACAATATCCACACGCTCACCAGCCAACTCACCCGTTACCGCTTGCACACGTGAACCACGCATACCTACGCAAGTACCCACGGGGTCAATACGCTGATCGTTTGATTTAACTGCGATTTTTGAACGTAAACCAGGATCACGCGCTGCTGCACGAATCTCGAGCAAACCTTCTTCAATTTCAGGCACTTCTAATTCAAATAAACGCACTAAGAAATCTGGCGTAATTCTTGAAAGAATTAACTGAGGACCACGGCCACCACGTTCGATACGTGAAAGGAATGCGCGTACACGGTCACCGACCCGTAGATTCTCTTTAGGAATCATTTGTTCGCGCGGCAACAATGATTCAATACGGCCCACTTCAATAATCGCATTGCCTTCTTCCATACGCTTAATCACGCCTGTGACTAACTTTTCATCACGCGCTAAAAAGTCTTCTAGAATTTGCTCACGCTCAGCTTCACGCACTTTTTGCAAAATCACTTGTTTCGCTGCTTGCGCGCCAATACGACCAAATTCAATGCTTTCTAATGGCTCTTCGTAGTATTCGCCAATACTTAAACCTTTAGCATGTTCGCTTTCTTCATCAAGTTGATAAGCTGAATTTTCTAGCAAGTCATACTCAACATATTGCCAGCGTCTGAATGTTGCGTACTCGCCACTTTCACGGTCGATAGAAACGCGCACATCGGCATCATCATGATGTTTTTTCTTGGTGGCTGAAGCCAAGGCAAGCTCAAGCGCAGTAAAAATAACTTCTTTACTCACATTTTTTTCGTGTGCTAGTGCATCTACCAATAATAAAATTTCACGACTCATCATCTATCTCCGACTATAAATTGCAGTTTAACTGCTTTATTTCATTAAATTCTTATCAAGCAACTATTCTAAACTTACTCTAAAACACTGGGTTCAAACGTGCTTTATCAATATTACTCAACGCCATTTTGTATACAACGCCATCAAACTCAATTAACACTAAGCCATCTTGCACGCCTTTAATAAAACCTAAAAAAGTTTTACGTGGTAAGGTTGTTTCTGTCGCGTTTGCACTTTCATCTTTAATACCTACACGCAGTTTAATTTGCGCACGCTCGCCCGTAAATCTCACGAAATCGGCTTCTTTTTTCAGCACGCGATCCATGCCCGGCGATGAAACTTCCAAGCGATCGTAATCAATATCATTTTCCACTGCCAATAAGTTACCCAGCTGGTTACTCACCAAGCTGCAATCATCAATATTGATGCTATCTTTAATATCCGCAGGGTTTAATTTATCAATAAAAACACGCAACAATTTACCGCGATTAGAAATCTCTAAATCAACAAGTTCGTAGCCTAATTGGCTTACCGATGTTTCTATCAACGTATGCAGATCTTGCATGTTTATTAAACCCCTATTCCCTACCGCAACCTTACGAATTCATGCGTAAGTCGCAGAAACAAAAAATGGGCACAAAGCCCATCAAAAAAATTCTTCCATATTATACCTATCAATTCAATGAATTGGAATTAGAACTCGCAAATACCAAGCCCAAAAGTGACTTTATTCGCAATTACGCCGATTTATATTCTTTTTAATTATAAACTTATAAAAATCAATTCTTTTTAATTATTTAAAATACTTCTTATAGTGCTGATATTCGCTTTTTACTTAATTTGATTTGAGGTTAACCACATGTCACATATTCACAACTCAACCAACATTAGCAGAGATGTAGTGCAAGAAATCTTACAAGCTGTTGATTCGCTCAAACGCGGGTCTGGTTTTGGTTCGATAGAAATCGTGTTGCATGAAGGACGCGTGACACAAATTGAAAAACGCGAGAAGTTTAGATTTTCTAATAACGAGAATCTAGAAAGCAAAAGAATCACGCCTTCTATACCAGTAACGGCAAAATAAAAAAACTTAAAACCTTAAAACAAAGGGGCTGACCAGCAGGCTGGAAGCTTTATGTCAGGAGATTAAAATGCAATTCAAATATACAAAATTTGTCGCCGTACTTATTGCTAGCGGCATTATTTCTTTGCCAATCACAGCAAGTGCTAACGATAGCACGGAGCTTGAAGAGCTTCGTAACTTAGTACAAGAACTTAGCCAGCAAGTAAAAGTGCTGGCACGTAAAGGCGAAATCGTCGATGAAGATGCAACCGCTTCAAAGAAAACAACGCCCATAGTTAAAGCTAGCTCAAGTGGCTTTGGTTTAGAGTCGGCTGATGGTAAAAATTCAATCAAGCTAGGCGGTTTGGTGCAATACGATTACCGTAGTTTTGATAGTGGTGCTAATGATGTGCGTAACCGCAGTGACGCTCGTGCTGGTAGTTTAGACGCAGTGACAGGTTTTCATGATGCCAATG
>JANLZY010000130.1:0-6737 GCA_031359365.1 Methylotenera sp.
ATTAGACGAGTACCATTTGTTGCCCGAATAAATCTCAGACAAATACATTGCAGACAAGTCATTCACATTTCAAATCTACTTTGCTGGCAGTAGCGTTAGCAAGTACACTAAGCGTACACGCATTTGCTGCAGATGACTTAAGCGCAGGCAATCAATCAGCCTACACGACTTCATTTAAGGCCTTAGATGTAGATAACAACAGCACTTTAACTAAAGCGGAAGCAAAAAAAGAAAAACTGTTCGCTAAACACTTTGCTGTTGCTGATACTGATAACGACGGTACGCTTGATGAGCAAGAATATACTAATTACAAATCAAAATCTGAACAAAAAGCAGTTAAACGTGTCGTAAAAGACAGCGTAATTACTTCAAAAGTTAAAGGTAGCTTATTAAAAGATGAAGGCTTAAAAAGCTTAAAAGTCAACGTAAAAACTAATCATGGCGTTGTGTTGTTAAGTGGTTTTGTTGAAACAGAAGATCAAATTAAACAAGCTGGGAAAATTGCCTCTGAAATCGAAGGCGTTAAATCAGTTGAAAATAGTTTGTTACTTAAAAAAGAGTAATTTCAAATTCACCAATACCTAGTACGCAATCATTTTCAGAAAATTAATCTATTTGTGAGATGATTGTGTAGTAGCTTTATATTCAGGAGATTCATCATGTTTAAAAGAACTTTTGCATTAATGTTTACCGCCTTATTTCTAGTCGGCACCATCGCAGCATTAAGTGGTTGCAATACGGTAGAAGGCGCTGGAAAAGATATTGAAAAAGGTGGTAAAGCCATTAAAGATGAGGCAAGTGAGCATAAATAGTTAACATCATAAGTCTGAGTCAAGCTTACTTTACTCAAATTTAATTGCTAGTTATTTAGTCTTAATTTTTGATTTCCAATACAAAACAGACTGGTACTAAAACCTTAGCGCCAGTCTGTTTCACCAAAACCATCGTGTCCTAAGAATGTGTAGTAGATGCCTAATGTTGCAGTTGACTGCTTTCTGTCATCAAGATTAGAAAAAGTTGCATCACGCTGATTCCACTGATATTTAATTGAAACTGCATGTTTTTCTTGAATGCGGTAAGTAAAAGCAACATCTGCGCGCACAATGTTGTCATGCCCGCCTTGGTGTTCATTATCGACATCACTGACAAAATATTCACGGCCAGTAAAATCTAAAGAAGCTTTTTTGCCAAAAATAGCACGTAACTCCACTAAGCCCTGTGGCGCCACACCATAGTGATAATCTTCTTCAGTTTTACCATTATTGGTACCTACCGCTGCATAGCCTAAACCGCCCATGATTGTACTTTGTAACGCAATTGATTCACTCAGCCATAACTGCCCAGTGGTGCCTAATGATAAGGCTGTGCTGGAAATTCGAAAAGTTTGCGGTGAAATGTAATCATAGCTGCCATATAAACCCCATATGCCACGATAATTATCACCCGCTTGGTACTCAGTACCAAACAGTAGGCCACGCGTCATTAAATTTTCAAATACATTAGCAGTTGAAGCCGTACTTTGAAAAACAAAGTAATCAAAAGGTCTTGTATAGGTATAGCCTGGCTTGCCTGGTAGGCCATAACCTAGTACAAAATCTAATTGGGCATCGTTACGTTTAATTTCATCTGCTGTGCCTGGATTGCCACTAATTGTATTGCTGATACCCAATTGCAGACGGCTATAATAGGCGGGATCATTGCTCGCAAAAACCGCATCGAATCTATCACCCATAGCAAATCGGTTGAACCCAGCAGATGGTGAGATCATTGCTGCGCCTGTCTCACGCCAGATACTCGGCTTGCTACCGCCTCGCTCAAGCACTAAGTTAGACATTCTAAATAATGCTTCGCCGAGAAAGGAACCACCGAACCCTGTTGAAATCATATCATTTTTGGAAGGTGGTACTTTCTCACCTGCTATCTCCCAGAAAGCGCTACCGCCCAGCGTATAGCCTAATGACTCCCAATAAGTAAGGCCAGCAGAGCGCGCGAAACCATGATAAATAGAACCTTGATAAGGATGCCCTAGCTGGTTGATGCTAAAAGGATCTTTATCATCCTTCCAACTGCTTGATAGATTATGTCTAATTGTATTTAGATTTGAGTCGTAATCTGAAATCCCACTGTAACGGCGATTAAACTGATTTAAAAGGAAATCAAAACCCACAATCTCTGCTGCTGGGATTAAATAGCTTTTATTGGCTTCTCTCTTAACGATCAATTCTTTTTTTGGTTCGAGATTATTTTTTGATTCATCTACCACGCTAGCTTGATCGGCAAATGCCGAATTTTCTGATACTGTATACAGTATGGTAATGGCACTGATAACTACCCTCTTCATACAACCGATCTTAGATAATGAGGGTAATTTAGAACTCAGTTCTTTTGTTTTCATGTTAAGTTTTCTATAATTCAATCGAGGTAATTCAAGCAACATTGCCCTAGCAATTAAGTTACAGTAAATTTAATAATGATTCTGTGGGTTAGCGTACACATAAGCACTAGAAGCCCCCAATAGCTTATCAAGTCTATTGTTGCGTCTGCTGGCGCTGATACTCTTTACGTTTCATATCAAGGTATTCATCTAGCTCCACCTCGTGCAATTGAGTGGCATATTGCTCACTGTTGCTATACCAATATTGCAAACTTTTCTCTAGTTGATGATCAGCTGGCGCGGTGAGCGCTGCAAGATAAGCATCAATCGCCAAGTAATAGCGCATTGTATTGCGCTCTACTACGCCTCGAATACCTTGAATATAGATGGGTTGGCCATCAGTATGCTTGCCAGTAATAGTAAATCCAACTTTGCTTCTACCTACGGTGGCAAGGTAGGTTTGCATGGCAAGTCGACCAGCCAGACCAAAAGAATAAGCATAGGTAAAATGCAAGAAAGTATGCCCATCTTTAAGCGGTGTGGCCTCTATTAAAATACGGTAATCAGAGGTACCTAGAGGCCCCTCTTTAGCATCAAACTCCGCCACAAAATAATTAGGCGTGGTAATAATATCCTGATATTTAAACTCAATTCGGTAGGTATCTGCCAATGGTTGAAAGTTTTTTTTACCAATATTTAGCGTCAGTACGTTTCCACTTTGGTTACCAGCCATACGGCAGTATTTGACATTGAGATTAAGTACCATCGCATCGCACCAATGCGCTGGATTACTCAGCGCCGAATTGAAAGTGGAAAACGGATAATCTACTACCGCATAAATCTCTCCCTTTAAATCGTGCGAAGATTCTTCTGAGTGAAGAAATAGCGCGCGGTTAAACTGATTATTTTCAAGCTGTTTGCTCAACTCAGTATGCTTTGCTTTTAATGCGGAGACAGATGCATTGACGGCATTAGCTTCATCTGCCGCAAAAGATTTTTCGCTGATAACTAAACTGAAGGAAAGCATCACGAGCACTAACGCAGAGCGCCGTGCGCTCACTTTAAAAATCTGGCTATACTGTTTCATTATAAAAAACGCGCCCATAAGCGAGCTGCTCGCTCTTTGATACGCGCCGCGATTGAACGACTTCTCCAAGACTCTAGTGTGACGAGTGTAGACAACTCTAAATCTTTTTCAAACATACTTTGCATTTGTGAGCCAAAACCTTGACCTAACACCACGGCGTTTATTTCTTGATTATTCGTAAAGCTACGCCAATCGAGGTTTGTTGAGCCTATGGTTGACCAAACGCCATCTATCATCGCGGTTTTGGCGTGCAATAAGGCATCCTGCCTTTCATAGATCTTCACATTCGCGGCAAGTAATTCATCATAATATGAACGTGATGCGTAAAACACCATCGTTGAATCAGTTTTTCCTGGTAATAACAACCGCACATCTACTCCACGTTGAACCGCCTCTTTCAACGCAGCAAGTAACTTTGGATCTGGTACAAAGTAAGCGTTAGTAATAAACACTTGAGTTTCCGCGCTATTGATGGCAGAAATCAAGGTCGAATAAATCTGGCTATAAGGCTCATCGGGTGAACTGCCTATCGCACGCACTACTTCACTACCTTTAATTGGAACATCTGGAAAATAGTTTTTGGCAGCCAAAGTTTCACCTTTCTGGTGGCTCCATGTTGTCATAAACAGTTTCTGAAACTCGCTCACTACTGGGCCTTCCATACGTAAATGGGTGTCGCGCCACGGCTGTTTGTTTTTTGTGGTTTTTGATCTACCGAATGAACCGCTAGAGTACACACTACTAATATTGATACCGCCTACAAAGGCAATCTGCCCATCAACAATCAATAACTTTCGATGGTCGCGTTGATTCACATCCCATCCTTTGCGCGCTAGCAATGGGTTAATTGGGTTGTACTCCAACACATTAATACCACTTGCACGTAACGCCTCAAAAAATGTAGCTGGCGTGCTGATGGAACCAACACTGTCATAAATGAGGTTTACCTGCACACCGCTGGCTTGCTTAGCAATAAGTGCCTTAGCAAAGCGCTGCCCAATTTCATCATCTTCAATAATGAAAGTTTCCATATTGATATGGTCTTTAGCACTTTCTATGGCAGCAAACATCGCATCATAAGTAGTTGGGCCATCTATCAGCAGCTCTACTTTATTACCTACCATTAGCGGGCTACCGACGATTTCTGCTTCCAGCGCCAAGTGTTTGTCAAAGATATTGGTATCGTCACCGTTCTTTTGTAGTTTAGCGAGAATGGCTTTACTTTGCTTGGCGCTCAACTCGCCATTCGCCCCATTTAATTTAACTGGATGCGCCTGCTGCATAGCCATATCTGGCACCATTGTTGGGATTGATGTACAGCCTACAAGTAAGGTCAGGACTAGCATAGTGGCTAGATTTGCAACGCTTTTGAGCGAATTTTTTTTAATAGTCATCATATTCCTGACAGTTCAAAGTTGAAGTACAAAAACCACTACCATACACACAATTCATTAAAACGCATGGCGTTATGTATGCTATTTCTAAGTCTAATACGTTTAGTGTTTATACGTATGTGCGATAACGTACGGAAGCACATACACGTAGTGAGTAGTATGCTTCAAGGCGGCTTGCCTCGTTAGGATAATGAGGCTTTCTAGATTCATAGATTGGAGGCTGTAAATGTTAAAAATTCGACATATCTCTATTGTATTGTTAATGCTGTTTAGCACAGCAGCTTCGTCTGCCCTGCAAATGAGCGTCGGTATCGGACTTCCGAATGTAAGTATAGGTATTAATGTACCAGCTTATCCAGAGTTTGCCGTTGTGCCGGGTTATCCAGTGTATTACGCACCGCAAATGGAAGCTAACTACTTCTTTTATGATGGCCTTTACTGGGTTTACCAAGATGACAGCTGGTATGAAAGCTCGTGGTATGACGGTCCCTGGTGGCTTGTAGACCCTGACGAAGTGCCCGTATTTGTACTTCGAGTGCCTGTGCGTTATTACCGGATGCCACCAGCCTACTTTATTGGCTGGCAATATGATGCGGCCCCACGTTGGGGTGATCGCTGGGGTCGCGACTGGAATCAACATAGACGAGGCTGGGATAGATGGGATCGTCACGCCGTGCCATCCCCTGCACCTTTGCCGACCTACCAACGAAACTATTCAGGAGATAGGTACCCTAAACAAATAGAACATCAGAAAGAACTTCGTCAGCGAAACTATGGTTTTCAGTCGCGTGATCCGGTTGTGCGTAAACAAAATGAACATTCACAAATGATTCTTGAACAAAATCAGAGGCAAACTATTCCTAGGGAAGATATTCAGCGTGGGAAATCTAATGATGATAGACAAGAAGTCAATCAGCACAAAAGCTTTGAGCAGCGGTCTAACCCTCGTAACAACCCTACTCAACAGGTGATGCCTGCTCAACAAAATAACTCGCAAAATTATGATCAAAATCGACCTAGGAACGAGATCATCCGAGATCAAAAATCTATGCCAAACAGTCAGCAGCAGAGAGAGATTAGAGTTGAACAACCGAATCAGAGGCATGAGCAAAGAGTCGTTCAACAGCAAGAACAGCAGCAACAGACTATTGAGCAAAGAGGGAGAGATACTAATCAAGGAAACAATCAAGAAAGACAACCAAGGCATGAGCAAAATCGTGAAAGAGGAAATAGACGTGATGATTGACGTGATTCAACAAGTTTGAAAAACACGTATGGTAATAATGGGCAATATCAAAACAATAAGTATTTCAATTAAACAAGGAGAATTAATATGAAGCGTTTAATCTTAGCCGCTGCAGTAGTTGCTGCAACAATGTGCGCACCAGCTTTTGCTGCAGATGTAGGTGTATCAGTCAGCGTCGGCCAACCAGGTTTTTATGGAAGGCTGGACATAGGCGGTTATCCACCACCACAAGTGATTTACACCCAACCCAGAGTGGTTGAGCGCGTGTATGTAGAGCGCGAACCTGTCTATATGCGTGTTCCGCCAGGGCATGCAAAAAACTGGCGTAAATATTGCCACAGGTATAATGCATGTGGCGAGCGAGTCTACTTTGTGCAAGATAATTGGTACAGCCATGAATATGCGCCACGTTACCAAGAGCAACATTACAACCACCGAGAAGACCGCCGTGACGAACGCTACGATGAGCGTCATGATGATCGTGGCAACGACCGCCGAGGTAATGGGCACGGGCGCGATAAGCATTAATGATGTGTAATACTCTTCTCATGCTTTAATACCACCTATATCTCCGCTCATGCGGAGATATTTTTTTACCCATTAACCTCACGCTTCCATTGTAAATCTCTATGCAAT